>NZ_CEAFKD010000003.1:0-75728 GCF_978563805.1 Brinjal little leaf phytoplasma | reverse complement strand
TATATAGCTCAGTTGGTAGAGCATCTGACTGTTAATCAGAGGGTCCTAGGTTCGAACCCTAGTATAGGCGCCAGATAATAAAAATATAAAAAATTTTTTTTAAAAATGAATTTTATTTTTAAAAGTAGTTTTTAATTTTTTAGAAAAAGGTAAAAAGTTTAATGGCTTTGCAAATATTTGAAACTATTTTTGAAAATAATCTATTAACTGTTGAAATCAATAGTTTGGCTACACAAGCAAATGGTTCAGTATTACTTCATTATAAAGATAGCGTTATTTTAACTGTATCAGTATCTAGTCAAAAAGACACTATTTTGCCTTATTTCCCTTTAACAGTTGTTTATCAAGAAAAACTTTATGCCGTAGGGAAAATACCTGGTAGCTTTACTAAAAGAGAAGGAAGACCTTCTGATCGTGAGATTTTAAATTCTCGTTTGATTGATAGAACTTTAAGACCTTTATTTCCTAAAAATTTTAAAAAAGAAATTCAGATAGTAAATACTATTTTAAGTAGTGATTATGATTGTTATAACGAGATTTTTGCTATTTTAACAAGTTCTTTATCTTTACTTATATCAGATATTCCTTTTATAGAATCTGTTTCAGCAGTTTGTATAGGCAGAATAGATAATAAATTTATTGTTAATCCTAATTTAGTTCAAAGAGATAAATCTGATTTTTTATTAACTTTATCAGGAACTAAAGAAAGTTTAAATATGATCGAAGCTTTTGCCAAAGAAACACTTGAAGAAGTTTTATTAGAAGCTATGATTTATGGACACGAGATAATTAAGAAACTTTGTATTTTTCAAGATGAAATTATGGATAAGATCAATCCACAGAAAAAAAATATTGAAAAATTAGATTTTAACAAAGAATTATACGATAGTATAAAGAGTAAATATTCTAATCAAATAGAATATATTTTAAGCAAAAGTTTTCAACAAAAACAAGATGAAAAATTATTTAAGATTGATATTGATCAATTAAAAGAACAAATTTTAACAGAATATCAAAATGATGAATGTATTTTGTCTGGCGATCAACAAACTTTGGTTCAAGTAGAAAATATTTTTAATGATTTATTTAATAAAAAATTTAGAAAAATGATTATTAAAGATAAAAAAAGAATTGATGGAAGAAGATTAGATGAAATAAGACCGATCCAAAGCAAAATATCTTTATTACCTAGAGCTCATGGATCAGCTCTTTTTACAAGAGGTAAAACACAAAGTTTATCAGTTGTTACTTTAGGAACTTTAAGAGAAAGTAAAATGATTGATGATTTAACAGAAGAAGAAGAAAAGCGTTTTATTTTGCATTATAATTTTCCTCCTTTTTCTGTTGGCGAAATAGGTAGATATATAGCACCATCCAGAAGAGAAATAGGTCATGGTATTTTAGCTGAAAAAGCATTGTTTCATCTTTTGCCTTCAGAAGAAGAATTTCCTTATTCTATTAGAGTGGTTTCAGAAATTTTAGAATCTAACGGTTCTTCGTCTCAAGCTACTATTTGTGCGGCTTCAATGGCATTAATGGATGCCGGGGTACCATTAAAAGAACTTATAGCTGGAGTAGCTATGGGGTTGTTTTATGATGGCGAAGAATATGTTATTTTAAGTGATATTCAAGGTTTAGAAGATCATGAAGGGGATATGGATTTAAAAGTAGCGGGCACTAAAAAAGGAATTACTGCTTTACAAATGGATATTAAAATTAAAAATATTAATTTTGATATTTTGAAAGAATTATTAAATAGAGCACGAATCGGTAGACTAGAAATTTTGGAAAAGATGAATTTAGTTATTACTGAAAATAAAAAAGAAGTTTCGGTTTACGCTCCTAAAGTTAAAGTTATTAATATTCAAGCGGATAAAATAAGAGATATTATAGGAACAGGCGGCAAAATTATTTCTCGTATTATCGAACAATATGATAATGTTCAAATAGATATTAAACAAAATGGAAAAATATTTATTACTCATCATAATATTGATATTGTTAATAATGTGGCTGATTATATTTTAAATTTAGTTAAAGATATCAAGGTAGGAGAAGTTTATCAAGTAACTGTTTTAAAGATTTTAAGTAATAAACAAGGTCAATCATTTGGCGCAATAGTAGAGCTTTTTCCAGGTGTTGAAGGATTTATTCATGTTAGTCAATTGGCTAATACGAGAACAGAACACGTTCAAGATGTTTTGAATATCGGTAATAAAGTATTTGTTAAATGTATTGATATCGATAACAAAGGTAAAATTTTTTTATCTTTGAAAGATTATAAAGTTTAGATATAATTTTATAAATTAAAGTTTTTATATTTAATTAAAAATAATTAATTTATTTATTTAATAAATTAATTATTTTTTAAATTTTAATTAATATTCAATATTATATAATATTGAATATAAAAATTATTTTTTTCAAATAATTTATTTGATTTTTTTGTTTATTATTTTTGTTTTATGTTTAAATTATGTTAAAATTATTTATGCGTGGTTATGCTATATTGTTTTTTAGTTTTATATTTTTTTGCATTATATAAAGTATTTAATTATAATAAATTTAGAGGCCCGTTGGAGAAACGGTTAACTCACATGCCTTTCACGCATGCATTCACGGGTTCGAATCCCGTACGGGTCACCAAAAATAAATATTCTTAAAATAGTGTTTTAATTAAAAAAACACCCATAGCTTAATTGGATAGAGCATCTGACTACGGATCAGAAGGTTAGGGGTTCGAGTCCTCTTGGGTGTGCCATTTTTGTTTAATTATTGAAATCGGGAAGTAGCTTAGCTTGGTATAGCGCCTGGTTTGGGACCAGGAGGTCGCGGGTTCAAATCCTGTCTTCCCGACCATTATAAAAAATATAAGCGGATGTTGTATAATGGTCATTACCTTAGCCTTCCAAGCTAAAGATGTGGGTTCGATTCCCATCATCCGCTCCATATTTATATTTATTTAATATATTTAATTAAAAAAATTAATAATTGGTGAATTGTTTTATTTCATGGTTATCATTTGAGTATAAAAAAATATAATTCAAATAATAAATATTAAATTTTTTATTTGAATTATATTTTCTTTGAATATTGATAATTTGATGTTGATATTTAGATATTATTTTTATATAATTAAATGAGATTTATTTAATTATTTATTTAATTAAAATTTAAAAAAATAAACTTGTTATTAAGTAGAAAGTGTTGTGTATTTTAAGTATGGTTGACATTATTAATAAAAAAGAAAAATTAAAATCTGATAATAATAAAACTTTTTCTGTCAACAAAGAACAAGTAATAAAAAAATGGTATTTAATTGATGTCGAGGGAAAAATTTTAGGTAGATGCGCTACTAAAATTGCTAGTATTTTGAAAGGTAAATTTAAAACTCATTTTACTCCTAATATTGATAATGGAGATTATGTTGCTGTTATTAATGCTTCGAAAATTAAATTAACAGGTCAAAAATGGCAAAAAAAATTTTATTATAGACATTCAGGTTATCCTGGTGGTTTATCTAAAAGAACTGCTTCAGAAATGATGCAAAAGTTTCCTACTCGTGTTGTTGAAAAAGCTATTTTAGGTATGTTGCCTCATACTAAATTAGGTAATCAAATGCGTAAAAAATTATTTGTGTATTCTAATGAAAATCATAGACATGAATCACAAAAACCAACAATTTTAGAGGTGTAATGTTACAATGAATAAAAATCAGTATTTTGGTTTAGGAAGACGTAAAAGTTCGGTTGCGAGAGTAATTTTGGTGCCAGGATCTGGCAATATTAAAATAAATGAAAGAGAATTTATGGATTATATTTCTTCTAAAGAAGTTCGTCTTGAAACTATTATGCCTTTAAAGTTAACTAAAACTTTAGACAAATATGATGTTATCGCTAATGTTTATGGCGGCGGAACAACATCTCAAGCGGGAGCTATTAGACTTGGTATATCTCGATCTTTATTAGAAGTAGAACCAAGTTTAAGAATTATTTTAAAGAAAGCTAGTTTATTAACAAGAGATTCTCGTTGTGTAGAGCGAAAAAAATATGGTTTAAAAAAAGCTCGTCGTGCT
The DNA here is from genome assembly GCF_978563805.1 of Brinjal little leaf phytoplasma. Lineage (NCBI taxonomy): Bacteria > Bacillati > Mycoplasmatota > Mollicutes > Acholeplasmatales > Acholeplasmataceae > Candidatus Phytoplasma > Brinjal little leaf phytoplasma. The sequence goes on along the minus strand of NZ_CEAFKD010000003.1, from coordinate 71,653 downwards.
CCTCAATTTTCAAAACGTTAATTTTATTTATATTGTTGAAATAAATTTAAAAAGAGTCTTTTATCTTTGTAAAAGACTCTTTTATTGTTTTTTTTGAATAATATTGCTTCTTTAAATTTAAGGATTGGATGAATATGCAAAATATAAGAGTACGTTATGCTCCGAGTCCTACTGGTTTTTTACATATTGGTAATGCTAGGACTGCTTTATTTAATTATTTATTTGCTAAAACCCATAAAGGTAAATTTATTATTAGAATCGAAGATACTGATTTAAAGCGTAATGTTTCTAATAGTGAAATTTCTCAATTAGAACAATTAAAATGGTTAGGTATTGTTTGGGATGAAGGCCCTGATTGTCAGGGTTCTTTTGGTCCTTATAAACAATCAGAAAGATTAATGATTTATCAAAAGTATACTCAAATTTTATTAGATAAAAAACTTGCCTATAAAGAATATCAAAATAATAATGATAAATTTGTAGTTCGTTTTAAAGTACCATCAAATCATTTATATGAATTTGATGATTTAATAAGAGGTAAATTGCGTTTTGATAGCAGTCAAATAGAAGATTGGATTATAATGAAAGAAAATAATTTTCCTACTTATAATTATGCTGTTGCTATCGATGATCATTTAATGAAGATATCTCATATTTTAAGAGGAGAAGAGCATATTACTAACACTCCTAAACAAATGATGATTTATAAAGCTTTTGGTTGGGATGTCCCTATTTTCTGTCATATGTCTTTGATTTTAAATAAAAATAAAAAAAAATTAAGCAAAAGAGATTCAGATATATTTCCGTTTATTAAAAAATATATTGATGCAGGATATTTACCTGATGCTTTATTTAATTTTTTATTTCTATTAGGTTTCGCTCCTAATAGCGATAAAACTATTTTTTCTAAAAAAGAAATTGTTGTTTTATTTAATGAAAAAAGATTTGTGAAAGCTCCTGCTGTTTTTGATGATCAAAAATTATCTTTTATTAATAATCAATATTTAAAACAAACACCTTTATTAAAATTAGTAGAAAAAAGTCAAATTTTTTTCGAAAGAGAAAAAATTTTTTTAGAATACGGTTATTTAACTAAAATAGTTCTTTTATTTAGGGATAGAATAAATTATATTCGAGAAATAGTAGATTTATATTTAGATTTTTTTATAAAAGAAAAAGAAATAGATGACCAAATAATTTCCTTTTTGAAAGATAATAAAATTAGTTCATCCATTAAAATTTTAAAAGACTTATTTTTGAAATTAGAAGATTTTCAGTTATCTGATATTGAAAAATTTATTCAAAATTTTAGTCAATTATCTGATTTAAAAGGAAAACAACTTTTTCTTACTATTAGAATATCTTGCACCGGAAGATTAAACGGCCCTCATTTATTAAATTATTTAGAATTATTAGGAAAACAAAAAATTTCAAAAAATATTCAAAAAGTATTAAATATATTATCGGATAATTAATTTTTTTTTATATATCTTAGAGTGTAAAGGGTTTTATGTTGAAAATTTATAATTCTTTAATTGATCAAAAAGAAAATTTTTGTTTTTCGAAACAAAAAAAAATTAATATTTATGTTTGTGGTCCTACAGTATATGATCATTTACATATAGGTAATATAAGATCTTTAATTTTTTTTGATCTTGTCAAAAAATATTTATCTAATTTAGGATTAGAAGTTTGTTTAGTAGTTAATATTACTGATATTGATGATAAAATAATTCAAAAAGCTATAGATTTGAAAAAAACAGAAGCACAAATATCTCAAAAATATATTAATTATTTCTTTGAATTATTATTAAAATTAGAAATTAAAACAATTGATAAGCATCCTTTAGTTACAAATTATATCTCTGATATCATATTATATATACAAGAGTTAATGGATAAAGGATATACTTATTTTACAGATGAAGGGATTTATTTTAAATCGAGATTAATTACTCAATATGGAGAAATGAGTAATCAAGATTTAATAAAGTTAAAAAAAAATGCCAGAAAACAATTAGATGCTCAAAAAGAAAATACAGAAGATTTTATTTTATGGAAAAAAACTAATATTGGAGTTAAATACTCAAGTCCCTGGTTTCCTGGTAGGCCAGGATGGCATACTGAATGTGTTGTTATGATTCGAAGTATTTTCAAAAATACTATAGATATTCATGGTGGAGGAATTGATTTAAAATTTCCTCATCATACAAATGAACAGGCTCAATTTTGGGCAACGGATAAAAAAAAATTATCTAATTATTTTATGCATATAGGTTATGTTAGTTATAAAAATAATAAGATGAGTAAATCTTTAAGAAACGTTGTTTTAGCAAAAGATTTGTTAAAACGTTTTAATCCTAATATTATTAAAATGTTTTTTTTATCTTACCATTATTCACAACCTATTAACTACAATCAAACAATAATAGAAGAAATCCAGTTAAAATATGATAAAATTATTTATACTCTAAATAAAAATAATTTTCAGTTTTTTTTAAATAAAACTCATAATCAAGAAATTGATTATTTTTATATTCAAAAATTTCATTTTTTAATGTCAAATGATTTTAACACTCCCAATGTTTTAACTTTAATAGAAGAATTATTAAAAAAAATAAATAAAACTTTTGATTTAAATTCTTTATTGATATTACAAAATACATTGATTTTTTTATTTCATAATTTAAGCATTAATATCTTTTTAAAAGAAATCACTGAAGAAAAAATTAAACTTTATTATTTATGGTTAGAAACAAAAGAGAAAAAAGATTTTGTTCAAGCAGATAATTTAAGGAAAATTTTAAAAAAAGAAATGTTGATTTAAAAAAATTATAAATTAATAAAATAAAATAAATAAGATGGTATATATTTTCGTATGATCACAAAAAAATCAAATTCTGAAATGAAAAAAAATAATTTTGCTTTTGATTTGAAAGGTTTAACTTCAGAAGAAGTTGAAAAAAAAATAAAAAATAAACAAAATAATTTATTTGTATCGAATATTAATAAAAGTATTTTAGATATACTTTTTACTAATATTTTTACTTTTTTTAATTTTTTATTATTGGTAGTTACTTGTTTTATTCTTTATGTTAAACATTATGAACAATTATTTTTTTTATTCATTAATATATTAAATATTTGTATTAATATTTTTCAAGAAATTAAAGCAAAAATAACTTTAGATAAAATTTCTCTATTAAAACCTAATTATACTTGTGTTATTAGAAACGGTCTTATAACTCAAATATTAATGGATGATGTTGTTACCGAAGATATTCTTTTTTTAGAATTAGGTTCTCAAATAGTGGCTGATGCAAAAATAAAAAAAGGTATTATAGAGGTTGATGAATCTATTTTAACAGGTGAATCTAATTTAATTTTAAAAAAAGAAGGAGATATTTTATATTCAGGCAGTTATGTTGTTAGTGGTAATGCTTGCGCCGAAGTTATATTTGTTGGTGCTCAAACTTATATTGCTAAATTAACACAAGAAGCGAAAAAATATAAAAAAATTGAAACACCATTAATAAGAAGTTTATCTTCGTTCATTTTGTCTTTGTTTTTTTTATTAACTCCTATGGCTTTTATTTTATATTGCGTTCCTCAACCGATTAAATTTACAGACGAAAAGTTTATTTTAGGATTATGCGGCTTTATTTTATCAATGGTGCCATTTGGTTTGTTTCTTTTGACCAGTACTACTTTATTTGTTAGTTTTATTAAATTAGCTAAAAAAAATGTTTATATTAAAGAACTTTTCGGTATCGAAATGTTAGCTCAAATAGATATTTTATGTTTAGATAAAACAGGTACTATTACTAGTGGTAATATGGAAGTAAAAAATGTTTTAAAATATTCAGATGTTGATTTATTTTCAGAAAATTTAATTTTTGATATTATTAATGTTTTTCCTATCAATAATCCTACTCAAAAAGCTTTATATCAAAAATTTTGTTCTCCTGAGATCTTAAGTAAAAAAAAAATAAGTTATCAAATTTTAAAAAAACAACCTTTTTCTAGTATTACTAAATATAGCGCAGTAGAAATAGAAAAATCAGGAACATTTGTGTTGGGAGCTCCTGAATTTATTTTAAAAAAACAATTTCATCAAATTCAAGAAGATTTTCAAAAGTTAGTAAATTTAGGTTATAGAGTTTTGCTTTTTGCCCAAACTGATACCCCATTAGATGATATTAATAATGATACTGAATATAAAATCATATCTCTTATCTCTTTAGAAGAACAAATCAAGGAAGATGCTTTAAATACTATTAATTATTTTATCCAAAATGGTATTAATATAAAAATTATTTCAGGAGATAATCCGAAAACAATAGCTCATATTGCTCAGAGATTAAATATCATTGATTCTTCAGAACAATCAATTAGTTTGATGGATTTAAATTTAGAAGAATTAAATCAAATATCTTCAAAGTATAATGTATTTGGTAGGGCTAATCCTCAACAAAAAAAAATTATTATCAATAATTTAAAAAAACAAAATAATAAAGTAGCAATGATAGGCGATGGTGTTAATGATATTTCAGCCTTCAAAGAATCAGATGTTTCGATTGCTATGGCTTCAGGTAATGAAGCAAGCAAAAACACTGCTAATTTAATTTTACTTGATTCACAATTTAGTTCTTTAGTTCAAGTAGTTATGGAAGGCAGAAGAGTCGTTAATAATTTGCAAAAAATTTCTATTTTATTTTTAACTAAAACGATTTTATCTTTTTTATTAGCATTTGTTACTATATTTTTTAATTTTATTCATTGGAAAAATGGCCCTAGAATACCATTTCCTTTGCAACCTTTGCAATTTAATCTAATAGATACTTTTTTTATTGGGATTCCTTCTTTCTTTTTAGCTTTGGAAATGAATAATAAAAAAATAACTAAATCATTTTTTAGAAGTGTTTTAAGCAAAGCTTTGCCTTATTCTATTTTGATGACTTTGTTTTATGTTTTGTTATTATTTTTTTATAATGATATTAAATTACATAATATTTCGATTTTATTAAATATTTTTAGCTCTTTCGTATTTTTTTATCTTTTAATATTAATTTCTAGACCCTTTAATAAATGGAAAAAAATATTAGTTGTTTTAGTTTTTTTATCTTTTCTTTCTGTTTATTTATTAATTTATGAGAAAAATATAAGTGATTTGATTTATTTAATGAAATAAATTATGTTTTTTTTATTATATGATAATCATATTAATTTAAAAATTTTGATTTTAAAGAAAGTTTTATAAAATGATAGTTTATGGCAAAAATGTAATTAAAGAAGTTGTAATTAATAAAAGACCTATTTATGAATTGTATATAAATAGCAAAATGCAAGATAGATTTTTTTTAAATTTTTTGAATCAAAATAATATTGAATATAAATTCTTAGATAAACATCAATTAAATGAAAAATCTAAAAGTTTTGATCATCAAGGAGTAGTGGCTAAAGTTCAAGATTATGAATATCAAGATTTATCATTTTTTTTGAAATCTCGTTCTTTACATTCTTATAAATTTCAAAAACTTTTAATTTTAGATGAAATTCATGATCCTCATAATTTTGGCGCTATTTTACGTACTATTGAAACTATGAAATTTGATGGTGTTATTGTATCTAAAAAACATCAGGTTCTTTTGAACGGAACAGTAGCTAAAGCATCTAGTGGCGCTCTAGAATATGTTAATATTTTTTTAGTAAATAATTTACATAAAACTATTATAGATTTACAAAAAGAAAATATTATTGTTATTGGCACTGATCCTACATCTTGTTTAACTATGGAAGAAGTAGATACTAATCGTTCTCTTGCTGTTATTTTAGGCAACGAAGGCAAAGGTATTCGCCCTTTATTAAAGAATAAATGTGATTTTTTATTTCAAATACCTATGCATGGACGTATTAATTCTTTAAATGTAAGTGTTGCGGCTGCTTTGATAATTTATAAATTTCAAAATAAAATTTAACTTTTTCATTTTAAAATTTTTTATGTTATAATATGTTGAAACGTCATATTGATTTATTATTGTTTTCACAAAAAAGATAATTGTTTGGGTGATATGGTGAAAAAAAATATTTTAATTTGTGATAATTGTTTAAGTCGTAATTATCATATTAATATAAGCAAACGTAATAATAGGTTAAAATTAAAAAAATATTGTCCTCAATGTAAAAATCATATTTTACATGAAGAATCAAGATAAAATAATAAGAAAGATGAATATTCATGGTTTTAAAACAAAAAGAAGAACAAACAATGATTAGCCCTTTATTGGATATTATTAAAGAAAAATATGGTTTTATAAATATTTTTTGTTTTATTTTATCTATTTTTTTAATGGGTTTTTCTGTTACTTTTTATAAAACAGAAATTTTTAGCAATTATATAAAAAATAAAAATGTATTTTTAGTTTTTTTTATTATTTTTTTTATTGTTTTTTTAATTAGTGTTTTTCCTTTTTTAAAAACAAGCTTCAAAGATATTGATTTGATCTTTTGGCCTCCTATTCATGAAATGATATTACAAATAATAAAGGTTGTTTTTTTTACTATTTTTTTAGTTTTTATTATTTATTTGTTTCAATCATTTTATAATTCAATAGATCCTTTGATAAAATATTGAAAAAAATAAATAAATTTAACAGTAAATATTATAATAAGGTATTAAATGAAAAATAAAGATAAAATAAATCCTATAAAGTCTAAAGAAAATATTAGCAAAGATATAACACAAAATAATGAAGAAGCTAAATGGTATATAATACAAACTTATTCAGGCTATGAAAACTCTGTTAGAGAAGATTTATTAAAACTTGTTAACAGTAATTCCCGTCTTTCTAATTTAATTTTTGAAGTTATTTGTCCAAAAGAAAAATATTTTAAAGTTAAGGCCGATGGTATAAAGCAAAAAAAAGAAAGAAAAATGTTTTCTGGTTATGTTTTTATTAAAATGATTATGACTGATTATTCATGGTTTATAGTACGTAATTTACAAAAAGTTACTAATTTTTTAGGTTCTACTAAAAAAACTAATGCTAAACCAATGCCTTTATCAGAAAAAGAAATAAAACCTATTTTAATCAAAATAGGAATCATAACTAAACCAACTTATAATCATTTAATAAATAAAAAAGTAGAGATTACTCAGGGTTCTTTCGTAGGTAAAAAAGGGACAGTTGTTCAAATAGATAGTGCTAAAAATAGTATGATAGTAGAGATTGATTTATTCGGAAGAAATACTCCTATTGAAATATCACTTTCTTCTTTTAAAGAAATTTTATAATTTTAAAAATATTATTTTTTTATTATATTAATTTATATAAATATGTTATAATTTGAAAGAATTATTTTTTTGTATTTTCTTTTTTCAAATGAATTTCTGATTTGTTTATTAAAATAATAAATAAAATAATTTTAATAAGTTGCTAAATGAGGTTTTAAATTATTAAAATGGCTAAAAATATTGTAAAAACTATTAAATTACAAATTGCCGCTGGTAAAGCTAACCCAGCTCCTCCAGTAGGACCAGCTTTAGGGCAAGCACAGGTTAATATACCTTTGTTTTGTTCTCAATTTAATGAAGCTACTAAAGATAAGTTGGGTTTCATAATTCCTGTTGAAATTTTGGTTTATGATGATAGAACTTTTAGTTTTTCTGTGAAAACATCTCCTGCTAGCGATCTTTTAAAGAAAGCTGCTAATATCCAAAAAGGATCATCTAATTCTAATAAAGATAAAGTAGCTACTTTAACATATAAACAAATTGAAGAAATTGCTAAAAATAAGTCTTCTGATTTAAATTCTTATAATTTAGAGCAAGCCTGTAAAATAATAAAAGGAACTGCTTCTAGTATGGGTATTGAAATAGTTGAATGATATTTTTAATTTTATAGAAAGAATTAATATTTTGTAATAAAAATATTTGGATTATGAAAAGAAGTAAAAAATATTTAGATATTAGTAAATTGATAGATTTTAATAAATTTTATTCAATCGATGAAGCTATGAATTTAATAAAAAAAACACAAATTACTAAATTTGATGCTACTGTAGAATGCAATTTATCTTTGAAATTAGATCCTAAAAAGGTAGATCAAAATTTAAAAGGTGCTTTAATTTTGCCGCATGGAAGTGGAAAAAAATTAAAAGTTGCTGTATTAGCTAAAGGTCTTCAAGCCAAAGAAGCAGAAAAAGCAGGAGCTGATTATGTTGGAGATCAGGATTTAATTGATCGTATTTCAAAAAATTGGTTAGACTTTGATGTTTTAATATCTACTCCAGAAATGATGCCTTCGGTTTCTAAACTAGGAATCATTTTAGGACCTCGTCGTTTGATGCCGAATTTAAAATTAGGCACTGTAACAAATAATGTTTTTCAATTAATTCAAGATATTAAAAAAGGTAGAATAGAATATAGATTAGATAAAAATGGTAACTTACATACTGTTTTAGGTAAAGCATCTTTCGAAGAAAAACAATTATTAGAAAATTTTAAGTTTTTGTATGAACATTTAATGTCTGTTAAACCTAAAACATCTAAAAGTAATTTTATTAAATCGATAACTATTTCTACGACAATGGCCCCAGGCATCAAAGTTGACTTTGCGTCTATTTAAAAATAAAGAAAATAATAAGGATTATTATTGTTATGACAAATCTAGCTATTATTAATAAAAAAAGAGAATGTGTAGATTTATTAATTCAAGATATTAAAAATTTTGGTTGTTTTTTTTTATTTGAATATCAAGGAATCAAAGTAAGTGATTTGACCGAATTACGTGTTGAATTAAATAAAATTAATAGTATGATTAAAGTATGTCCTAATAATATTTTAAAAAGAACCTTTGAATCAATGAATTATAATGAATTAGTTGATTTATCTAAATATTCTAAAGCTTTATTGTTGAGTCCCAAAGATTCTCTTGAATCTATTAAGGTATTATTTAATTTTGCTAAAACAAATAAATTTTTAAAAATTATTAAAGGTTTTATGGATGATAAAATAATTTCTTACGAAAGTATTGCTGAATTAGCAACTTTACCGTCGAAAGAACATTTATTATCAATGTTATCTTCAGGTATGATGTCTATGTTAAAAGAATTAGCAATTGGTTTAAATATGATAGCAAATAAAGAACAATAATAATTTATTATATTTGAATATATTGAATTATTATTGTATTTGAAAATTTAATGAATAGAGAGATTTTAAAAAAATGGCTAAATTAACTAAAGAAGCTTTTATAGAAGCTTTAAAAGGCATGACTTTATTAGAGATTAAAGAATTAGTAGATGGTATAAAAGAAGAGTTCGGCGTTGATCCTTCTAGCTTTGTTTCTTCTGCTGCTGTAGGAAATAATGAAGCTGTTAATGATAAAGCAGAAGACAATAAATTTACAGTTATTCTTAAATCTTTAGGAAAAAGCATAGTGCCGATTATAAAAGAAATTCGTCAGATTACTAATTTAACGATAATTGAATCTAAAAAATTAGCAGAAACACCAAACGCTGTTATAAAAAAAGATATTGATAAAGAAGAAGCTGAAATTATAAAGAAAAAATTAGAAGAATTAGGCGCTACAGTTGAATTAGAATAATTTTTTCAAACTTAACTATTTGTTTTTTTTGATTCGAAACCTAAGATATAATTTTTCTTAGGTTTTTATTTTCTTGTTTTTTAATTTTTTTGTTCTTAAAAAAATAAATTTATTATATGGTTGTGGAGTTTCAAAAAAAATGACAAAATATCGTGATATAAAATACGGCACTAAATCAGTACGTCGTACTTATTCAAAAATGAATTATGATTTTGATTTACCTAATTTGATCAAAACTCAAATAGATTCTTTTGAGTTATTTTTAAAGAAAGGGATTCGAGAATCTTTAGATGATATTTCACCTATACAAAGTTATAATGGTAATTTAAAATTATATTTTGACGATTTTTTTTTACAAAAACCTAAATTAGATATTAAAGAGGCTAAAAAAAGAGATTTTAGTTATTGTTCTGAATTATTTGCAGATGTAAGATTAGAAAATGTTGCTTCTGGAGAAGTCAGAAAAAGTCGTGTTTTGATGACAGAATTACCTTTAATGACACCTTCAGGAACTTTTATAATTAACGGAACCGAAAGAGTAGTTATTTCTCAGATTATACGTTCTTCAGGCACTTATTTTACAGAAAAATTTGATACTAAATCTAATAAAGTTCGTTATGAAGCGCAAATTATTCCTACTAGAGGAGCTTGGATCGAATATGAACAAAGTAATAAAGATATTTTATATGCTAAATTAGATCGCTCTAAAAAGATTCCTTTAACTAAATTTATTCAAGTTTTAGGTTTTAATAGTAAAGAAGAAATTGAAGAAGTTTTTGGCAAAAATAAATTATTAGAATTAAGTTTTAATAAAAATGATGATTATAGTGTTGACAATGCTATTATAGAACTTTATTCTAAATTAAATCAAGGAGAAAAAGCTTCTGCTAAATCTGCTCGTGAATTTATTAGCAAAAGATTATTCGATCGTAAAAAATATGATTTATCTTCTGTAGGTAGATATAAATTAAATAAAAAATTAGATGTTTTAAACAGAGTAGAAAACACTTTTTTAGCTTATGATTTAAAGGATATCGAAACAGGCGAAATTTTATTTTCTAAAGGAACTTTATTAACAAAAGATATTTTAAAAGAATTAAAAAACAAAAGGCAACATTTTAGAAAAGAATTAATTAGTTCTAAAATGAATTTAGAAAATGAAATCAATAATAAAGAAAATAACTATTTTACTTATAAAAAAAATGATTCTGATAAAAAAATATATATAAAAGAAAATATTTGCGATATTTTAACAGGAGAAATTTTAGTAGAAGTAGATACTTTATTGGATGATAAAGTTATAGAAATTTTACAAAACAATAGAGAAAATTTAGAAGAAGATGTAATAGATTTTTTTCTAGAAAATAATAATTTATATGAATCTTCAAATTCAAATTTAAATAAAAATGTTTTAAATGAAGTTTTAGTAGTTTATATTTTAGATGATAATGATAACAAACGTTTTATTAAAGTAATCGGTAATAATCAAGATGAAAAAGGTAAAAATATTTTTTTATCTGATATTATAGCTAGTATTAGTTATTATTTAAATTTATATGAGAATTTAGGCCAAAAAGATGATATTGATTATTTAGGCAATAGAAGATTAAGATTAGTTGGAGAATTGTTAAAAAATCAATTCCGTATTGGTTTAACTAGATCTGAAAAAAATATTAAAGATAGAATGACTATTAGTAAATTTGATACTCCTATTAGCGGTTTAGTTAATTTTTCTTCTTTTACTATGGTTATTAAAAGTTTTTTTGGAAGTTCTAGATTATCACATTTTATGGATCAAATAAATCCTTTAGCTGAATTAACTCAAAAAAGAAGAATTTCTGCTTTAGGTGTTGGTGGTATTGATCGTGATCGTGCTGGAGTTGAAGTAAGAGACGTTCATAATTCCTATTATGGTAGATTATGTTCTATTGAAACTCCTGAAGGCCCTTCTATTGGTTTGATATCTTCTTTATCTACTTATGCTCAGGTAGACCAATATGGTTTTATTAAAACTCCTTTTTTTAAAGTTATTCATGAAAATGGTTGTCATAAAGTATCTAAAGAATTTGAATATTTAACTTCTATCCAAGAAGAAGATAAGATAATTGCATCAGCGGATTCGTTTTTAGATGAAGAAAATGTTTTTCAAAAAAATAAAATTATTGCCAGAAAAAACGGGGAAACAGGATTGTATGATGTTGAGAAAATAGATTATATAGATGTTTCTCCTAAACAAATAGTTTCGGTAGCGACTTCTACTATTCCTTTTTTAGAACATAATGATGCTTCTAGAGCTTTAATGGGAACTAATATGCAAAGACAAGCTTTACCTTTGCTTATTACAGAATCACCTATTGTAGGTACAGGCGTAGAACATAGAGTAGTAAAAGATTCCGGATGTTTAATTTTAGCTCAAGAAGATGGTCATGTTTCTTATGTTGATTCTCAACAAATTATTATTGATGCAAAAGATGATCAAAAACCTAAAGTTTATAAATTAATTAATTTTGCTAAATCTAATCAAAATACTGTAATATTACATAAACCTATTGTTCAAAAAGGGGAATATGTTCGAAAAGGTGATATTATAGCTGATGGCCCTGCAACTGATAAAGGAGAATTAGCTTTAGGAAAAAATATAACTGTAGCTTTTATGACTTGGGATGGCTATAATTATGAAGATGCTATCATTATGTCTGAAGAATTAGTACAAAATGATGTCTTCACATCTATTCATATCAATAAATATGAAATTTTGGCAAGAGAATTAAAAAAAGGTTCTGGCAGAGAAGAAATTACTCGTGAAGTTCCTAATGTAAGCGCTGATTTTATAAAAAATTTAGATCATAGAGGAATTATTATTCCAGGATCAGAAGTTAAAGGCGGCGATATTTTAGTAGGAAAAATTATTCCTCAAGGAGTTTATGAACTTTCACCTTATGAAAAATTAATTCATACTATTATTGGAGAAAAAGCTCGTGATTACAAGGACGCTTCTTTAAGAATGCCTTTTGGTGAAACAGGAGTTGTTCAAAGTGTTGAATATTTATCTGTTGATAATGGTGATATTTTATCTGCGCCAGGAGTAAATCAAAGTGTTAGAGTTTATGTTGCTGTTAAAAGAAAAATAAAAGAAGGCGATAAAATAGTAGGTCGTCATGGTAATAAGGGTGTAATTTCCCGTATTTTACCTAAAGAAGATTTACCTTATATGTCGGATGGCACAACTGTCGATATTATGTTAAATCCATTAGGTGTTCCTAGTAGAATGAATATTGGTCAAATTTTAGAAATGCATTTAGGTTTAGCTGCAAAAAAAATAGGTATTAAAATAGCTACTCCAGTTTTTGATGGTGTTGATAATGAAGATTTAAAAGATATCATGAAGGAAGCTAATTTACCTTTAGATGGAAAAATGACTTTATATGATGGCAAAACTGGTGAACCTTATGATAATCCTATTTCTGTAGGTATATTGTATATGATTAAATTATCTCATATGGTAGATGATAAATTGCATGCTCGAAATGTAGGACCTTATACTTTGATTACAAATCAAGCTACCCGCGGTCAAGGAAGCAGTGGTCCAGGTGGTCAAAGAACTGGTGAAATGGAAGTATGGAGTTTATATGGTTATGGAGCAGCTCATACTTTACAAGAATTATTAACTGTAAAAAGTGATGATATTATAGGCCGTAATAAAACTTATAATGCTATAGTTAATGGATTACCTTTACCTAAACCTTCTATTCCTGAAAGTTTTAGAGTATTTTCTAAAGAATTACAAGCTTTAGGTTTACATGTGGAACTTATAAAATCTGATACTAAAGAGAATAAAGTTCATTATTCTTTGGTTAATAATAATAAGGAGTGAACATCATCAATAAATCATGGATTTAAATATTAAAATTGAAGAGTTTAATGTTAAACAAGTCACTTTGAAAACATTAAAATCTATTGGAATTAATTTTTTAAAAGATTTTAATTCTTATACTTTAAAAGATTTAAAATCTTTGTTAAATAAAGATTGTTTTTTAGATATTATTCCTATTTTAAAAGATAATTGTTTACCTGAAAATTTAGAAAATTTAAATTTAACGGAAAATATTATTTTAATTTTATATAAAAATAAAATTAAAACATGTCGAGATTTATTAGAAGCTGATCCTCAATTTATATATTATTTATTTAAAAATGAAGACTCTTCTTATTGGCCAAATATTAAAGATTTTTTTATTTTATATGAACATAATTTTAAAATAAAACAAGATTATTTAGAAGAAATAAATCAGTTTAATTCTGAAACAAAAAAAAATGATTCATTGGGACCAACAAATAATTCATTGAATCCAAAAAAGAATTCACTGAATCAAAAAAATAATGAACAGTCGTCTTTTGATAAAAAATATGGTAATCGTGAATATGAATATTTTAAAATTCGTTTAGCTTCTCCTAATGAGATTGAAAAATGGTCTTATGGGGAAATTGTTAATTATGAAACTATTAATTATCGTACTGCAAAACCAGAAATGGGAGGTTTTTTTTGTCCAAGGATTTTTGGTCCGTCCAAAGATTTTCAATGTGCTTGTTTAAAAAAACAATTATCAATGTCCTCTAAAGTTTGTCCTAAATGTGGAGTTGAAATAACAGAACAAAAAGTACGTCGTGAAAGAATGGGACATATTAAATTAGCTTCTCCTGTGGTTCATACTTGGTATTTAAACAGCTCTCCTAGTAGATTAGCTATTCTTTTAGGTATCAAAGCTAAAGAATTATTAGAAATAGTTTATTATGCTTCTTATATTGTTATTTCCCCAGGTAATACTGATTTAGAAAAAAAACAAATCATTTCAGGAATGCAATATGAAGAACATTCTAAAAATAGTATTAATTTTTTGGCTTACACAGGAGCTAAAGCTATAAAAAAATTGCTAGAAGAATTAGATTTAAATGCTAAAATAGCGGAACTAAAAAAACTTTTAAAATATGTTTCAAAACAAAAACGAGATAATATTATTAAAAGATTAGAGATTCTTATATCTTTTAACAAATCTGATAATAAACCTGAATGGATGGTTATGGATGTTTTACCTGTTTTACCTGCTGATTTAAGACCTATTGTTCCTTTAGATGGAGGACGTTTCGCTACTACTGATATAAACGATTTATATAGAAGAATTTTAAATCGTAATAATCGTTTAAAAAAACACAAACAACAAAAAGCTCCTAAATTGATTATTAATAATGAAAAAAGAATGTTACAAGAAGCTGTAGATGTTTTATTTGATAATGTTAAAGTTAATAAAAAAAATACTTCTAATATAGAAAAAAATAAAACATTAAAATCTTTATCAGAAATGTTAAGAGGTAAACAAGGGCGTTTCCGTCAGAATCTTTTAGGCAAAAGAGTTGATTATTCGGGAAGATCAGTTATTATTGTAGGGCCTGAATTAAAGATTCATCAATGTGGAATTCCAAGAATAATGGCTGTTATTTTATTTAAACCTTTTATTTTAAATAAATTACAAGAAGTTAAAGGGATCGATAGAAGAAGCGCTACTACTTTATATGATAAGATGAATGAATATGTTTTTGAAGTTTTAGAAGAAGTTGTTAAAGAACATCCTGTTTTATTAAATAGAGCTCCTACTTTGCATCGTTTAGGGATTCAAGCTTTCGAACCTAAATTGATTGATGGTAAAGCTATTAAATTACATCCTTTGGTAACTCCAGCTTTTAATGCTGATTTTGATGGCGATCAAATGGCTGTTTATTTACCTCTTTCTTTAGAAGCCCAAGCTGAAGCTCGTTTATTAATGTTAGTTTCTAATAATATTTTAGATCCTAAAAATGGCAATCCGGTTTTATCTCCTTCTCAAGATATGGTTTTAGGTAATTATTATTTAACTATTGAAGAAAAAAAAGATCGTATTATAGGCGGCTTTAATGGTAATATTAAAACTCAGGAACATAGATATAAACACCGTAATCAAGGAAAAATATTTTCTGATTTGAAAGAAGCAGAATTAGCTTTTTATAATAAAGAAATCCATCTTCATACAAAAATTTTAATTCAAACAAGTAATATTAATTCTTCTTTTACTAAGGAACAAAAAGAGAAATATTTGGTAACTACTTTAGGAAAATTAATTTTTAATAATATATTACCTTCTGATTTTCTTTATATTCAAGAACCAACACTTTTTAATTTAGAAGTTAGAACTCCGGATTGTTATTTTGTTCCTAAAGGAGTGAATCCTGAAAAAATTTTATCTGAATCATTAGATATTGAACCTTTCAAAAAAAGATTTGTTTCTATGATTATAGATCGTGTTTTTAAAAAAAGCAATATTACAGAGACATCTAAGATGTTAGATGATATTAAAGATTTAGGTTTCAAATATTCTACTATCGCTGGTATTACTATTTCTCATAGCGATATTAATGTATATTCTCAAAAAGAAAAATTATTAGATATTGTTGAAAATAAAATAATAGAAATAGAAAAATTTTATGATAATGGTTTTTTGACTCTTTCTGAAAAGAAAAATTTAGTTATTCAAGAATGGAAAACTGTTCGTGATACAATCCAAGAAGGTTTAATGAAAGAATTTGATAAAGATAATAATTTATTTATGATAAGTGATAGCGGTGCTCGCGGTAATACTTCTAATTTCTCTCAATTATCAGGGATGAGAGGGTTAATGAATAGCCCTAGAGGAGAAATTTTAGAAATCCCTGTCAAAAATTCTTTTAAAGAAGGATTGACGGTATCTGAATTTTTCATTTCTACTCATGGAGCTCGTAAGGTTTCTACCGATACTGCTTTAAAAACAGCTGAATCAGGTTATTTAACTCGTAGATTGGTTGATGTAGCTCAAGATAATATTATTACTCAAGAAGATTGTGGAAGTGATAAAGGATTTGTTATTCAATCGATTAAAAGAGATGATAAAGAAATTATTTCTTTAGGACAACGTATTTTTAGTCGTTTTGCTGCTGAAGATATTTTAGATCCTCAAACAGGACAAGTTATTCTTAAAAAGAATGAAATGATTGATAAAGAAATTGTTGAAAAAGTTATTTCATTAAAAATAGAAAAAGTCAAAATCAGAAGCGCTTTAACTTGCAACTCAGAACATGGTATTTGTGGTAAGTGTTATGGTTTGAATTTAGCTAATAATAAAAATGTTGAAATAGGTGAAGCTGTTGGGGTAATAGCAGCTCAATCTATTGGTGAACCCGGTACACAATTGACAATGAGAACTTTTCACACAGGTGGAGTTTTAGCAGTTTCTGATATCACTCAAGGTTTACCAAGAATCCAAGAATTATTTGAAGCTAGAAAACCTAAAGGTAAAGCAGTTATTAGCGAATATGATGGTATTGTAGAAGATATTAAAAATATAGATTCTTATTTTTCGCAAATTATTGTTTCTCCTGAACACGATAAAGATAAAAAATGTATTTATGATGTTTATTCAAATTCAGAAATTTTAATACAAAAAAATATGCGCGTTTATACTGGACAAAAATTAACAACAGGTTCTATCGATTTGAGAGAATTATTAAGAGTTTCTAATGTAGAAGAAACACAAAAATATATTTTAGAAGAAGTTCAAAAAGTATATCAATCTCAAAGTGTAACTATTAGCGATAAACATATAGAAATTATTATTCGTCAAATGTTTAAACAAATTTTAATTATTTATGAAGGAGATACTGATTTTTTAACAGGCACAGAAGTTACTCTTAAACAATTTAAACAAGTTAATCTTGAAATGTTGAAACAAAATAAAAAATTAGCTGTAGGAAGACCGATTTTATTAGGTATTACTAGATCTTCTTTAAAAAGCGATTCTTTTCTTTCTGCTGCTTCTTTCCAAGAAACTACTAAAATTTTAATTGACGCTGCTATTAAAGGTCAATCAGATTATTTATATGGTTTAAAAGAAAATGTTATTGTAGGTGGATTAATTCCTGCTGGTACAGGTATTTTAGAATCTACTAATTTTCAATATCCTTTATCTGATAAGAAAGAAAATAATTTAGATTAAAACAATATTATATTTAATATTGTTTTAAAAAATATAATTTTATTGTTTTTTGTTATAAAAAAAGTTATAATTATGTGTATAAGATTACGCTATTATAATTCGTTTAAATTTACATATTAAAATAATTTTTAATATTAAAATTTTTTATGTATTATAAATTAAATTAAGGAGTTTTTTTAATGCCTACTATACCTCAATTAATAAAAAAAAATAGAGTTGATAAAATTTATAAAAGTAAATCACCAGCTTTAAGATTTATTTTTAATAATTTAAAGAAAAAAAGTAAAAAATTTAATTCACCTCAAAAATCAGGAGTTTGTATTAAAGTGTCAACAATGACTCCTAAAAAACCTAATTCAGCTTTAAGAAAATTTGCTAGAGTACGTTTAAGCAATAAAACTGAAGTTAATGCTTATATCCCAGGAATAGATCATTCTTTGCAAGAACATAGTAATGTTTTAGTTCGTGGCGGAAGAGTTAAAGATTTGCCTGGAGTACGTTATCATATAGTTAGAGGTGCTTTAGACGCTACAGGTGTTGCCAATAGAAAACAAGGACGTTCTAAATATGGCACAAAAAGATCCGTTGTTAAAAAATAAAGATATAATGTTTTTTTTATTTTAATAAAGAAAGGTTTTAATTAATGTCACGTAAAAAACATATTTATAAGAAAAATATATCGCCAGATCCTATTTATAATTCTACATTAGTAACTAAAATTATAAATACTATCATGAAAGATGGCAAAAAATATGTTGCTCAATCTATTTTATATGGCGCTTTAGAAATAGTTAAAAAAATAACTCAAAGAGAACCAATAGATGTTTTTAACGAAGCTTTAAATAATGTTATGCCTATTTTAGAAGTTCGTACACGTACTATAGGAAGCCAAAATTATCAAGTACCTTCTGAAGTAAGGCCAGAAAGACGTCAATCTTTAGGGTTAAGATGGTTAATCCAATATTCTCAAAAAAGAAATGAAAAAACTATGAAAGAAAAGTTAGCAAAAGAAATTATCGATGCCGCAGCTAAAACAGGAATAACAGTTAAAAAAAGAGAAGATACTCATCGTATGGCCGAGTCTAACAAAGCTTTCGCTCATTATCGTTGGTAAAATCGATACAAATATCAAGGAGTAATATTTATGGGACGCGAATTCAAAATTCATAAAATACGCAATATCGGTATTATGGCACATATCGATGCTGGAAAAACTACAACTACAGAAAGAATTTTATTTCATACTGGCAAAATACATAAAATAGGAGAGACTCATGAAGGAGCTTCTCAAATGGATTGGATGGCGCAGGAACAAGAAAGAGGAATTACAATTACTTCTGCAGCTACTACTATTTTTTGGAAAGATAATAAAATCCAAATTATTGATACCCCTGGTCACGTAGATTTTACAGTTGAAGTTTCACGTTCTTTAAGAGTTTTAGATGGTGCTGTAGTTGTTATTGATGCACAAGCAGGAGTAGAACCGCAAACTGAAACTGTTTGGCGTCAAGCTACAGAATACAAAGTACCAAGAATTGTTTTTGTAAATAAAATGGATAAAATAGGAGCAGATTTTGCTTATGCTATTGATACTTTAAAACAAAGATTGGGCGTCAAAGTAGCTGCTATTCAATGGCCTATAGGAAAAGAAAGTAGTTTTAACGGTATCATTGATTTATTAGATATGACTGCTTTTCAATATGATAATAATTCTGCTACAGAAAGTGGTAAATCAATAGATATTCCGTCAGATTTATTGGAAATAGCTACTCAAAAAAGACAAGAATTAATTGAAATATTAGCTGATTTTGATGATGATTTGATGGAAATGTTTTTCCAAAATAAAGAAATTAATGCAGAATTGTTAAAAAAAGTCATCAGAAAAGCAACTTTAAGTGTTGATTTTTTTCCTGTTTTATGCGGATCCGCTTTTAAAAATAAAGGGGTTTTAAAAATTTTAGATGCTATGGTAGATTATTTACCGTCTCCTATCGATGTACCACCTATAACAGGATTAGATATTAATAATAAAGAAATAGTTCGTAAAGCTTCTGATGATGAAAAATTTACAGCTTTAGCTTTTAAAATTATGACTGACCCTTTCGTAGGACGTTTAACTTTTTTAAGAATTTATTCAGGTGTTTTAAAAACTGGAACTTATATTAAAAATTCTTCTAAAAATGTTAAAGAACGTATAGGTCGTTTGTTGCAAATGCATGCCAATAAAAGAGAAGAAATTCAAGAAGCTAGTACCGGAGATATCATTGCTGTTATAGGATTAAAAAATACTACTACTGGCAATACTTTAAATGAAGAAAATGATTTCGTTATTTTAGAAACTATGAATTTCCCTGAACCAGTTATAGAGATCGCAGTAGAACCTAAAACTAAAAATGATCAAGATAAAATTGCTGTTGCTTTAAGTAAATTAGCTGAAGAAGATCCAACTTTTAGATGTTATATTAATCATGAAACAGGTCAGACTATTATTGCAGGCATGGGAGAGCTACATCTTGATATTATTATGGATCGTTTAAAAAGAGAATTCAAAATTCAAGCTAATGCAGCAGAGCCACAAGTTTCTTATAGAGAAACTTTGACTAAAGTTGTAGAAACAGAAGGCAAATATATACGTCAATCTGGAGGACGCGGTCAATATGGTCATGTTTGTATCCGTTTTGAACCTAACGAAGGAAAAGGATTTGAATTCGTTAATAAAATTGTTGGCGGTTCTATTCCTCGTGAATATATCCCATCTGTTAAAAAAGGATTAGAAGAATCTTTAGCTAATGGTATTATTGCTGGCTTCCCTTTTATAGATGTAAAAGCAACTTTATTTGATGGTTCTTATCATGATGTTGATTCATCAGAACTTGCTTTTAAAATCGCTGCTTCTATCGCTTTAAAAGAAACCAAAAATAATGGAGGTTTAATTCTTTTAGAGCCTATTATGAATGTAGAAGTCGTAACACCTAATAATTATGTAGGAAACGTTATTGGTGATTTAACATCCAGAAGAGGAAAATTAGAAAATCAAGAAAATCGAGGTAATGCAGTTGTAATTAGATCTTCAGTACCTTTATCTGAAATGTTTGGTTATGTTACGAATTTACGTTCTAATACCCAAGGAAGAGCAAGTTTTATTATGCAATTTGCTAAATATGCAAAAACACCAAATAGTATTACAGAAAAAATTATTAAAGATCGTAGTATATAATATTTTAATGTTTTCAAAAAAAAATAATAAAAGGAGGCCTTTAAAATGGCTATAACAACATTTTCAAGAGAAAAAATACATTTAAATGTAGGAACTATTGGTCATGTAGATCATGGAAAAACTACTTTAACTTCTGCTATAACTTCTTATTTATATTCTAAAGGGTTAGCAGAAAAATACCTTTATGATCAAATAGATAAAGCACCTGAAGAAAAAGAACGTGGTATTACAATTAGTACTTCACATGTTGAATATCAAACAGTTAAAAGACATTATGCTCATGTAGATTGCCCTGGGCATGCAGATTATATTAAAAATATGATTACAGGAGCTGCTCAAATGGATGCAGGTATTTTAGTAGTTTCTGCTGTTGATGGTGTAATGCCTCAAACAAGAGAACATATTTTACTTGCTAAACAAGTAGGAGTTCCTAAGTTATTAGTTTTTTTAAATAAATGTGATATGATGGATGATGCAGATATTTTAGAATGTATAGAATTAGAAATTAGAGATCTTTTATCTTCTAATGGTTTTAATGATCCGAATATACCTATAATTAGAGGTTCTGCTTTGAAATCTATAGAAGGTGATTCTAAATATGTTCAAAGTATACAAGATTTACTTGATGCTTTAGATACATATATTGAAGATCCAGTACGTGATTTAGATAAACCTTTTTTAATGCCTATAGAAGGCGTTATTAACGTTAAAGGAAGAGGAACAGTTGCTACAGGACGCGTAGAAAGAGGACAAATTAAACTTTCAGAAGAAGTAGAAATTGTGGGAATCAAAGAAACACAAAAATCTATAGTAACTGGTTTACAAATGTTTCATAAAAATTTAGATAAAGAAGGAGCTTTTGCAGGAGATAATATTGGTATTTTATTACGTGGTATAAATTACAAAGATATTCAACGTGGTCAAGTTATATCTAAAAAAGACTCTTTAAAACCTCACTCTAAATTTGTAGCTAAAATTTATATTTTAACAGCTAAAGAAGGTGGAAGAACTACTTTTTTCAGAGATAATTACCGTCCACAATTTTATTTAAGAACTGCTGATGTAACTGGAGTAATACAATTAAAAGATGGTCTTAAAATAGTTAATCCTGGTGATTTAGTGGAACTTATTGTTACTTTGATTCACCCTGTTGCGTTAGAAAAAGGAACAAGCTTTTCTGTACGTGAAGGCGGAAGAACTATCGGAGCTGGAACAGTTATCGAAGTACTTGAATAAAAATATTTGAATTTAATAAATTTTTTATATTTATTTAATTTACTTTTTTATTTCAAAATATTTTGGATTTTAAAACAATAATAAAAAAAACACTGATATATTCATTTATAGAGGTGTTTTTTATTTTATGGTATTTTTTTTATATAATTTTAATTATTTAAATTACATTCTTAAATTTTTCATACTTTTTATATTCATAATAGGTGCTGTTTTTTCTTATGATGATTAATTAAATAATTTTAATTATTATAAATATATATTATAAATATATAAAAATTTAAGAGGAAACTAAATAGAAAAAAATTATTTTACAAAAAATGTATATAATTATTTTAAAATAATTATATACATTAATAAAAAATATTTTATTATTGTTTTATTTATATTATAAACAAATTGGGGAAACGGATTTTTTATATTCTTATGAAAATTATATCAATTAATTCAGGTAGTTCTTCTTTAAAATTTAAATTGTTAAATATGCCTGAAGAGAAGGTTTGTAGCTTGGGATCGATTGAAAGAATTGGTTATAGTGATGCTATTTTTACTCTTGAATTCCAAGATAAAAAAATAAAAAATATTTTGTCAGTTAAAGACCATCAGCAAGCTATAGAATTAATATTAGGATCTTTAATAGAAAATAAAATTATTAATTCTTTAGATGATATTGAAGGAGCAGGACATAGAATTGTTCAAGGTGGAGAAATTTTTCAAAATCCAGTTATTTTGACGGATGAAAATATTGATAAAATAGAAAGTTTGAATGATTTAGCTCCTTTACATAATTTTGCTAATGTTTTGGGAATTAGATTATTTAAAAAAAAATTATCTCAAAAAGTATTACAAGTAGGAGTTTTTGATACTACTTTTCACCAAACTATGCCACAACAAAATTATTTATATGCTACTCCTTATGAATGGTATCGAAAATATAAATTAAGAAAATATGGTTTTCATGGTATTTCTTATCAATATGTTTCTAAAAGAGTTGAACATCTTTTAAATAATTCTAATTTAAAAATGATAGTTTGTCATGCAGGTAATGGTGTTTCTTTGGCTGCTATTCAAAATTGTCGATCTGTAGATACATCTATGGGATTTACACCTTTAGAAGGGGTTCCTATGGGAACTAGAAGCGGGAATATCGATCCAACTGTTATTTCTTTTATTGCTAAAAAAGAAAATAAAAATAATCAAGAAATTTTAGATATTTTAAATAAAAAATCCGGAATGTTAGGTATTTCAGGCATATCTAATGATTGTCGTATTTTAGAAGAACAATTATCAAAAAACAACAAAAATGCTATTTTAGCTTTTCAAATTCAAATCAAAAGAATAGTAGATTATATAGCTAGTTATTATGTTTTATTAAAAGGAATAGATGCTTTAGTTTTTACTGCTGGAATAGGAGAGAATTCTTCTTTCTTCCGTCAAGAAATAGTTAAAAGATTAGAAGTTTTAAATATTCATTTAGATTTAGAATTGAATAAACAAAAAGGTGAAAGAATTATTTCTAGTAAAAATTCTCATGTTAAAGTAATGGTTGTCCCGACTAACGAAGAAATAACAATTGCTCGTGATGTTTTTACTTTAATTCAAAAACAAAATTAAAGATTTATTTTTTTAAATTTTACAATTATTTTTACTTATCTACTTTAGTTATTTAACTAAAGTAGATTATTTTATGTTTTAAAAAATGGAGGAGTACTCAAGTGGTTTAAGAGGCTCGCTTGGAAAGCGTGTAGATCTTTATAGATGCAAGGGTTCGAATCCCTTTTCCTCCGCCAAATAAAATTTATTTATTTTATTTTTTTTAATTTATTTTTATGATAATATCTTTTTTTAAAATAAAAAAATTTTAAAAGAAAGGATATTTTTAATGTATCAATATTTAGATTTATGTTTTTTAATATTAAAAAAAGGTATTACAAGAATAAATAGAACTTCTATAAAAACCAAAGGAATTTTTGGTCATCAAATGCGCTTTAATTTAAATAAAGGTTTTCCTTTATTAACTACTAAAAAATTGTATTTAAAAGGCATTATTCATGAATTGTTATGGTTTATTAAAGGCGACACTAATATTCGTTATTTAGTTCAAAATAATGTTAATATTTGGAATGAGTGGCCTTATAAAAAATATACTCAAACTCTTAGTTTTAAAGGAGAAACTTTAAAAGAATTTATTCAAAAAATTAAAAATGATGAATTGTTTGCTTCTAAACATGGTCAATTAGGACCTATTTATGGTAAACAATGGCGTGATTGTTATGGAGTAGATCAATTAAAAAAGATTATTCAAGAAATCAAAAAGAATCCTTCATCTAGACGTTTAATTATTTCTGCTTGGAACCCTTCTTTAATAAATGAGATGGTTTTGCCTCCTTGTCATGTTATGATGCAATTTTATGTTGAAGATGATAAACTCTCTTTACAATTATATCAAAGAAGCGGAGATGTTTTTTTGGGAATTCCTTTTAATATTGCTTCTTATTCTTTATTATTGATGATGGTAGCACAAGTAACTAATTTACAACCATACGAATTCATTCATACTTTGGGTGATGCGCATATTTATGAAAATCATTTAGAACAAATTAAAATTCAAATTCAACGTAAACCTTATCCTTTACCTCAAATTATCTTAAATCCTAATATTAGAGATATAGAAAATTTTCAATTTTCAGATTTTAAATTAAAAGATTATATTTGTCACGATGTTTTAAAAGGAGAGGTAGCAGTATGATTAGTTTAATTTCAGCTTTAGATTCTAATTTTTTAATTGGCAAAGATGATAAATTACCATGGCATTATCATGAAGATCTTTTATTTTTCAAAAAAAAAGCTTCAAATAAAAATGTTTTAATGGGTCTTAAAACTTATCAATCTTTAAAAAGTTATTACAAAAATAAACCTTTACCTTTTAAAAAAGTTTATGTTGCAAGTCGTTCATTTATTTCTATTCCCGATGTTATTGGAGTTTTAGATTTAAAAAATTTTTTAGATAAATACAAAAATAACAAAAAGGATATTATTGTGATAGGTGGTGGTCAAATTTATCGACAATCTTTGGATTATGTTAAAGTTATGTATATCACTCATATATTAAGAAGATACCAAGGTGATTCTTTTTTTCCTCGTTTTGATTATTCTAAATATTTTATTAAAGAGAAGGAAATCAAACCTGAATTAATTTTTGTTACTTATATAAGAAAAAATAGATGTGAAGGATTTTAAAATATGTTTTTTAGTTTTCTTTTTATATTATCTTTTTTGTTTTTTTGGTTGTTGCCTTTTCAATGGATAAGTATTTTTCAATTTCCTTGGTTTTGTCAATTGTTATTTTATAGTATAAGTTTTTGTTTAAGTGTTATTTTAACATGGATCTTTATTTTCATTTTTTTATTTTTAGTTATGTGGTTTACTAAAAATTTAAGATTTGATCATCCTTTTAGACAAAAAATTATTGCTAGTATATCTCAATTGATTAGAAGTTTTTTTAGAATTAAAGTTAATGTGCATAATAAAGATTTCGTGCCTTTAGAAGGTAAGTTAATTGTTTATTCAAATCATAAAACTAATTTTGATCCTTTTATTATCGCTTCTATTTTTCCGAGAACAATTGCTTTTTCACCTAAAGATGAATTATATCATGGTAAATTTGGATGGTTTTTAAGTTATTATTTTAATATGTCTAATTGTATAAAAATTACGAGAGGCAATAATAGAGAGGCGATTAAAAATATTTTAAAAAGCATCGATGATATTAAGAAAAATTTAGCCATGGTTGTGTTTCACGAAGGAGGCATTAAATACAAAACTAGTGATAGAATTGTTCATTCTTTAGATGGATCTTTCCACATCGCTCTTAAAAGTCAAGCTAATATTTTACCTATAACTTTAAAAGGATCTTGCGCTATGAGAGGCAAATGTTGGTTCCGAAAAAAACAAGTAGATATTTTTATTCATTCGCCTTTGTATTTTGAAAATTATAAAACAAAAGATACTAAAGAAATAAATAAAATAGTCACTGATACAATTAATTCCGTTTTATAAATAACAAATTTATATTTTATTTATTTTTTTATTAGTTTTTATTATTGATTTTTTTATATAAGTTATTTTTTTATTTTATAAATCCATTATTAATATGATAAAATAAGTATTATTATATTAAATTTATAATTTTTGTTATTATATTAAAATTATTGATTTATGAAAAATATAAATTAAAAAATTTTATAAATTCAATTATTATTCATTAAAAATTTATTAATTTGATTATTTTTGAAAATCCAAATAAATAAATTATTTATGTAAACTTTAAATAAGGAGTTTTATCTAAAAACATGTCTCGTTATACAAATCCAAGTTGGAAACTTTCTCGTCGTTTAGAATATTCTTTGTCCGAAACAGGCAAAGAATTAGTATCAAAGGGAAATCATTTAAATAAATCTAGAAAGAAACAAAATAAAAGTAATTTTCATATTCAATTAAAAGAAAAACAAAAAGTTCGTTTTGTTTATGGAGTTTCAGAAAAACAATTTAAGAGATTTTTTCATAATTCAGCTAAATTAAAAGGTGTTCATGGTGAAAATTTTTTAATTTTATTAGAATCTCGTTTAGATAATATTGTTTATCGTTTAAATTTAGCTAAAACTAGAGCACAGTCTAAACAATTAATTTCTCATGGTCATATTTTAGTAGATTCCAAAAAAGTAGATATTTGTTCTTATTGTGTTAAACCAGGACAGCAAATTTCTATTAGAGAAAAATCTAAAAACTTAAATATTATTAAATTTTCTTTAGAAAATAAAACAGGTAATAAAGCCGAATATGTTTCTTTAGATGAAAAAAACTTAGTTGGCAAATATATTAGATATCCTAAAAGAAATGAATTTTTAACAGATATTAAGGAACAATTAATTGTCGAATTCTATAATAAATAATAACAATATTTTGTTCTTTTGTTATTTTTTTCTTTTTTAAATTTTAATAAAAAAATATAATATAAAATTGTCTTTTATCTTTTTTTGAGATAAAGAATTGAATTCGAATAATTAAATTTTTTATTTTTTTTGTTATGTAAATATTTTAAAATATTAATTATTTTTTTCAAAAGATAGTTATTGTTTTTTTATTTAGTTAGTTGGTTGGTTTATAAATTATTTTGTTTTTTTTAATTTAATATTTTTATTTATTATTAGTATAATTTAATTTATTTTTCGATAATAAAAAAAATGATGCACAATCATATTTCTTTTTATTTTTTAATTTGCGATATGTAAATATTTTAAAAAAAATTAAAATTATATTTTTTTAATTTAGATTAGGTATAATAATTTTTTAAATTATTATTTAAGATAAAATAATTGTTGCGATATATAAATTAATTTCGTTTTTTTATATTAATATGTTATTTATATAATTTATATTATAATTTTAGTCCAACTTTCTAAATTATAAAATAATTGGAAAAGGCTTTTTTGATAAAATATGGATTTGATAAGAATCATTTTATTGTCTATTTTTTTGCTTTGTTTAATCTATATTTCTTTTCGAATTTTCGTTAGTCAATATGAATTTTTTAAAATTATTTATTCTTTCGTTTTAGTACTTTGTTTGTGTTATGTGTGGGAAATTAATTTCTCTCCAAAAGATAAGAATTTACTAACAAAATTAGTAGGTTTTGATATTAGGATTCCTATAATTAATTTTATTTTATTAGCTCCTGTTATTATAAAAGCTCCTTATTTAAGATATTATTTACATAAATGTACTAAATTTTGGCATAAAAATAAAAAATTTGCTATGGTAAGCCATAATACTCAAAAACAAATTTTAGAAGCTGTTTTAGAAATATCTGAAAAAAAAATAGGCGCTTTAATAACTATTGAAAAACATAATTCTTTAGAACAATTTGCTCAAAAATCCATTTTAATTGATGGTAAAATTTCTAAAGAACTCTTGATTAATATTTTTATACCTAATACCCCATTACATGACGGAGCTGTTATTATTCGAGGTGATAGGATTTTATCTGCTGGAGC
The DNA here is from genome assembly GCF_978563805.1 of Brinjal little leaf phytoplasma. NCBI lineage: Bacteria > Bacillati > Mycoplasmatota > Mollicutes > Acholeplasmatales > Acholeplasmataceae > Candidatus Phytoplasma > Brinjal little leaf phytoplasma. The sequence goes on along the minus strand of NZ_CEAFKD010000003.1, from coordinate 43,485 downwards.
TTATTTCATGTTATCAGAAAAGCAATATTTTAAAAAAACAACAGGTTCTAGACATCGTGCTGCTTTAGGTATTAGCGAAAACACTGATAGCATGACTATTATAGTTTCAGAAGAAACAGGAAATATTTCTATCGCTTTAGAAGGTATTATGTTGAAAATGAAAGATGCTAATCAAATTCAAGAATATTTAGTTACTTTTATGATTTAAAATATTTTTTATTTTTTTTATATTTTGATGGAAAGAATTAATAATATGAATGTAAAAAAAATAGGTTTTGTAGTTGATTCTACTATAGGCGACAATATAAATGTTGATTTCTTATCTGATATTTGTGTTGTACCTTTATCTATTATTATAGATAATAAAGAGTTTACAGAAAAAATAGATAATTCATTTTTGTTAGAATGTATTCGGCAAAAAAAACAAGTTACTACGAGTCAACCTAGTATACAATTATTTATTGAAGCATTCAATAAACAATTCAAATCAGGATATGAACATATAGTATGTGTCACAATATCTCGAAATTTTAGTGGTACTTTTAATAGCGCTTATAAAGCTAAACAAATTTTAAATAATGAAAATATTACAGTAATTGATTCTAGTATTATCGGACCAGGAATGTTATTTATTTTAAAGAGAATTCATGAATATGCTTATAATACAAATTTAGAATATAAAGAAATTTTTGAAAAAGTTGATAAAGAACAAAAATTAGGTAGTTGTTATTTTTCTTTAGAAAATTTAAAACAATTAGTTATTAGTAAAAGAATTAGTAAATTTAAATTTTTTATCGGAAGTTTATTAAAAATTAAACCTATTTTAAAATTTCAAAACGGACTAATAACGATTGACAAAAATGTTAGATTATGGAAAAATTATTTTCTTTATTTAATAGAATGTATTTTAAAATTTAAAAATTTAGTTTCTAAACCTATAGAAGTTCAAATAATGTATGTCCAAGATGATTCTTATTTAAAAGAATTAACTAAAGAGATTAAACAATTAAATGATCCTGATATAAAAGTTTCTATCTATGGACCTATTTCTCCAATACTTGCTATTCACTTAGGTTCTAAAGGATTTGGATTTTATTTAAATGTTTTAACTTAAATATAATTTTAATTTTATTTTTTTTCTAATAATTCTTTAATTTCTTTAAGAATTTTTATTTTTTCTGTTTCAAGTGATTCTAATTTTTGTTTTTCATTAGAATCATTTTTTTTTATAAATTTTTGATAAAAAAAAGCTAAGAATGTGTATATAACCAAAGAAACTAATAAAAATTCAAATAAATTTTGAAGAAAATTACCATAATTAATTGTAATTTCATTATTTAATGATAATTTCCAAGATTTTATATATTGACGATTTAATAATAAATTTATTGGAGGCATTATAATATCTGCAGATAAAGAACTAATCACTTTAGTAAATAATTGACCCATAATAAAGGCGATAGATAATTTTATTATGTCCCCTTTATTTATAAATTCTTTAAAACCACTTTGGAATTTTTTTATATTTTTTAATTGCATTTTAATTAACTCTCTCTTTTTATTTTATAAGTAAAAAATAATATTAACTATATTAATTTTAATAAATTTTTTTTTATTGATTTTATAAATATAAAAAAATTATCTTATATGATACAATTATATGTATAGTTGGATTTTTTTCTATTATAATATTCAATTATATTTATAATATTTAATTATATTCATTTATAATGTTTATAAATATCATTAATAATATTGACTAAATTAACTTAATATTTTTTTATTTCATATTAATAAGATAAGAGGAGAAATATTAATATTGAACTTTGGTACAGTTTTGTTTGAATATTTTAACAGAATTTTTTCAGGCAACGCTTCATTTCAAGATTATTTTTTATTAATTATAATTATTTTGGTTTTTATCGGTCCTATTTTATTTATATTATTTAAATTTATTTATTTTATATATTTTGTTATGAAATGTAATTTAGATTTTATAAAAACATTTGTAGGTTCGAATAATAAAAGTTCATCAGACAATTTAGATTCATCGGAGTCTTCTAAAATTTCTATAAATAATCATTCATCTCCTGATAAAAGTAATTTAAGTTTAATTGAATTAAAAATGATGGAGTTTAATCAAAGAGATAATAATCAATTTCAACAAAATAATTTTTTGCGTTTAGAAATGGATCAAAAAATAAATCAAAATAAAATGGAAGAGAAATTTGAAATACTGAGATTAGAACAAAAAATGTTTATTTTAGAAAAAGAAATCCAAAGATTGTCTAATCAGAATAATACTAAAAATCAAAATTCTAATTTTTCAAAAGATGATAATTATGATAAAAACGATCAATTAATTAGAAAAAAAATCCCAGATACCCTAAAACAAATATTTGAAAAAATTTCGGATCTCGAAAATGTTCAATTATTAATGTTAAATAAAATGATGATGAATAATAATGATAATTCTTACTATGATTCCGATAAAAATGTTTTATATGTGAGTCCAAAAGACTTAGATTTTTTTAAACTTTTTTTAATAAATAAAAATAAAGAAAATAAAAGGTTAAATTAATTTTTTGTTATTCTTTATAAAAAAAATTTCAAAAAAAAAATCAAATTATTATTTGATTTTTTTAATTATTTTAATTCTAAATATTCTTTAGGTTTAATTTTTTCTTCTTTTTTGTTAATTTTTATAATTAATAAACCATTTTCTAATTTACCTTCGATGTCCTCCATGGTAAATTGTTCACCTAAATTAAAACTACGTCTAATAACACCTCTTATTATTTCTTTTTTAAGGTAATTAAAACGAGTCTCTTCTTCTTTTGGTTCATCTGAAGGAGAAGTTTCTAAAATTAAGTAACCGTTTTCTAAATAAATTTTAATTTCTTCTTTTTTAAAACCAGGTACTTCAGTGATTAAACAATAATGATCATCATATTCTTTTATGTCAGTTCTCATTAAAAAATAAGAATTATCAAATAAAGAATTTTTTTTAAAATCTTCAAATAAATTTTCTAATAAATTTTGATTTTTATTAATTAATTCAACAACAGACATTATATCAACTCCTTTTAATATATAAAATTAATATATAAAATTTTTTATGGAATTTAATTCGATATCTATAAATTATTCCTATATCAGAATAACATTCAATAATAAATTTTATTCTGATATAAGCGCAAATAAATTATAACATTTTTTTTAAAAAAATAAATAATTTTTTAAAAAAATAAATAATTTTTTAAAAACAAATTTTTTAATTTTGATAAATAATAAAATAATGTATAATAATAGATGTTGCAAATATTTTCTTTATAATAAAAATATATTTATTATGAATAAAATATAATTATTAAATAAAATGGCGGTTGTGGCGAAGTGGTTAACGCAGCGGCTTGTGGCGCCGTTATGCGTGGGTTCGATTCCCATCAACCGCCCCATTAATTAAATTTAATTATATAGAATTATTTTTTTATGAAGGCCCATAGCCAAGCGGCAAGGCAACGGACTTTGACTCCGTCACTCGTTGGTTCGAATCCAGCTGGGCCTGCCAAAATGTAAATATAAATTGCGGGTGTGGCGGAATGGCAGACGCACTAGACTTAGGATCTAGCGCTTAAGGCGTACAGGTTCAAGTCCTGTCACCCGTACCATTTTTTAAAAAAGGGATATGATGTTAATGGTAGCATAATGGTCTCCAAAACCAATCGTTCGGGTTCGAATCCTGATATCCCTGCCATTAAAGAAATAAATTAATTTGAACATCAAAATAAATAAAAAAAGAGAGAGTTATTTTTAGGAAACTCTCTCTTTTTTTATTTATTATTTTTTATTTATTAAATTTAATAAAAGATAAAATCTTCATCTTTAAGGCTTTCGGATATCATTTTTTGATAACCATTGCCTTTCATTGAGAAATTATCCATTGTTTTAGTTTCGGTATTAAGACCATTAATAATGACAGGATTTATTTCTTCTTGAGGAAATTTTTGATCAAAACCTAAATTCATAAGTGCTTTGTTAGCGTTATAACGAACAAAAGCTTGAACATCATTGACTAATTCAACTTGTTGATAAAGTATATTTGTTAAATTATTTTGTTCTTTATATAAGTCATCAAGAAAATCATTTAACCATTGTTTTAAATTTTGTTTTTGTTGTGAAGAAAAATTATTATATAAATCTTTCGCTAATCTACCAATATATGCTCCATGAACACTTTCATCTCTAATAATTAAATTAATTATTTCACCAGCTTGCATTAGCATTCCTTGACCATAAAAGTATAATGGATAATAAAAACCAGAATAAAATAACCAAGTTTCTAAAAAAACAGAAGCAACCATAGCCTTCCATTTCATAACATTGATTTTTTCATTATTTAAATTTAAGTAATGTGGTTGATTTTGCAAAATATTTTTTTCTAATTCTTCATAAACATTAACAATTTTTTTTAAAATATTTTGCAAATTAACTTGTTTTTCTCCCCAATTAAACAAATCTTCAATTTCTTTTTGATTTAAAAAAGTCATGAAAATATTAGAATAACTTTTAGCATGAACTGCATTTTCCATTGCTCCCATAAAATTAAGAGTAGCTTTTTTTTGATGTTCATGAGGCAAACAAGAACGTAAAATTGTAGGCATTCCAATATCACCTTGATAAGTATCTAAAAAAGTTAAAATTAATAAATTTTTAGAATAAGTATCTTTTTCTTGTGGTGTTAATTTTTGCCATATATTTAAATCGCTTTGTAAACTTATGTCTTCTGGGCGCCAAAATTGACTTAAATTTTGTTCATAAAAATGTTGAGTGTATTCGTCTTCGGATTGATTCCAATTAGCACCTTTATATTTTATATTATTATTTAATTTCATATATACAAGACTCTTTCTTTTTTATTTTTATAAATTTAAATTAAATTATAATATTTTTTAATTTTTTGTTCTAACTCGTCACTGATTTTATTATTTTGAATTAAATATTCTTTTGTTTTTTCTCTTCCTTGTCCTATTTTTGTATTTTGATAAGAAAACCAAGAACCATTTTTTTCGATAAAACCTAAATTAACTGATAAATCTAATAATTCTCCTATTCTAGAAATTCCTTTTCCGTATATTATTTCAAAATTAGCTATTTTAAAAGGAGATGATACTTTTGATTTTACAATTTTAACATTGGATTTGATGCCTATAATTTTATTATCTTCTTTAATAAATTCAGATTTTCTCACATCTAATCTTAAAGAAGCAAAATATTTTAAAGCTTTTCCACCTGGAGTCACTTCAGGACTACCAAAAACAATACCTACTTTTTCTCTTAATTGATTAATATAAATAACTGTAGTGTTCGTTTTAGATATAATAGGAGATTGTTTTCTCATTGCTTGCCCCATCATTCTAGCTTGAAGACCCATAAAAGAATTACCACTTTCGCCTTTTAATTCAGCTTCTGGAGCTAAAGCGGCTACCGAATCGACAACTATTAAACTCATCATTTCACTTTTAATTAAAGATTCTACAATATTTAAAGCTGCTTCTCCTGAATCAGGTTGAGATACAATAAAATTATCTATATTTATTCCGATTTTTTTTGCATAATTGATATCTAAAGCATTTTCAACATCTATAAAAGCTACATTTCCACCTTTTTTTTGAGCTTCAGCTACAGCATGTAATGCTAAAGTTGTCTTCCCTGAACTTTCAAGACCATAAATTTCAATAATTCGACCTTTAGGAAAACCTCCTATTTCTAACGCTATATCTAAATTTAAAGAACCAGTAGGAATAGATTCTATTTTATTGATTTTGTTGGAATTTAGTTTCATTATGCTACCTTTTCCAAAACGCTTTTCAATATCTTTCAACATTTGTTCTAAAGTATTTTTGTTTGTTTCTGTTATATTATTCATTTATTTTCACCTTTATAGCAGTAATTTATTTTATAATTTTAACAATTATAATTTATATTATTATTTTTTTTAAATTAAAAACTTTTTTGAATAAATTTAAAATTTTTTATTATATAATTCGATCCAGAACAGATAATTAAAATAATATTTATGATTAAAAAACATTTAATTAAATTTATTATTTGAACTTCTGGAATAATTATTTGACCAATTTGTTTTGATAATAGTATTAATAGAATAGAACAAAAAGTAAAAATAGTTTTTAATTTACCCAATATAGAAGCAGTTATAATTTTTTTTTGTTCGACGGCTATTAAACGCAATCCCATCACTAAAAAATCTCTTATAATATTTATGAGTAAAGTAATTAATATAAGTCTTTCGATTTTTTTGTTATCTTTATTATCATTAAATAATTTGTAATTTGGTTCTTTATTACATAATGTATAAATATAAAAAAAAGAAACAATTACTAATAATTTATCAGCTATAGGATCGAAAAATTTACCAAAAATAGTTTGTGTTTTGAATTTTTTGGCTATATATCCATCTAAGAAATCTGTAATAGATGCCAGAACAAAAATTATGCTGAAATGTATTCGATGATCAACATTGTTAGAATTAAAATTTTTATGTTTTAAAAATAAAAAAGGTAACATAAAAAAAACTAAAAAGATTCTAAATAGAGTGATTAAATTAGCTGATATTTTTATTAATTTCTTCATTATTTAATTATTATATAACTTTCAATTATTAACTTATTAATATTAACTTAAAATAATATCATATTTATATTATATATAAAATATTAATGCAATTTATTTATAATTGTATATAAGAATTTAAAATGTAATTAAAAATATTTTTTATTTTTTTTAATTACTTAATTGTATATTATTTTTATTATAATTGAAATTATTACTATAAAATAATAATGTATGTGTAATAAATAAATTTTATAAAAATAAGGATATTTAAAATTATGGCAAACATTAAACAACAAAAAAAACGTATTAAAACCGATGAAAAGCGTAGATTATTTAGAAAATCTTTTAAATCATCTGTTAAAACTTTTATAAATCATTTTAATAAGAGTATTAATTCTTCCGATAAAGATAAAGCTAATATTTTCTTTAATCTTATTAATAAAAAATTAGATAAAGGACAATCAAAAGGCGTGTATCATAAAAACTTTGTATCTAGGAATAAATCTCATTTTTCTAAACTATTAAATAGTATTTCTTCTGGAAGATAAAATTTATTAGTTAATTATGAATTTATATTTTAAATTTTAGATTAAAAATTTATTTTAAATGAATTTAAAATAAAATACATAAAAATACAATTAACTTGATAAAGGAATTTTTGTCTATGTTGGATTTGAAATTTGTTCTTAGTAATATGAATTTAGTTTGTGATAAATTAAAAAAAAGAGGAATAGACTCGTTTTTTTTAGAACAACTTATTCATCTAGATAAAAATAGAAAAAACTTAATTGATAAAATAGATAAATTAAGATTTCGTCAAAATAATTTAACAAAAAATATTACTGAATTAAAACAAAATAATAAATTAGATTATGATTTTTTAAAAAAAGAAAAAATTTTTAAAAATAATTTAAAAGAATTAGAAAAACAATATCATAAAGTAAAACAAAATATTTCAGATATATTATATAATATTCCTAATTTGCCTCATGATTCAGTTCCTTTTGGGACTGATGAAAAAGATAATATCGAAATATCTCGTTTTTCTGAACCTAAAAAAATGTCTTTTTATCCTAAAGATCATATTCAGTTAGGAATAAATTTAGATATTTTAGATTTTGAAAAAGCAGTTAAAATTACAGGCAGTAAGTTTGTTGTTTTAAAAGGTCTTGGTGCTAAATTAGAAAGAGCTTTGGTTAATTTTATGATTGATACTCATATATTAAGGGGTTATAAAGAAATTTTTCCACCTTTTATTGTTAATGAAGAATCTATGTTTGCTTCAGGACAACTACCTAAATTTAAAAAAGAACTTTTTCAATTAAAATCAGATAAACAAAATTGGTATTTAAATCCTACAGCTGAAGTGCCTATGATTAATTTACATCGTAATGAAATTTTGAACACGAATCAATTACCTTTGAAATATGTTTGTTATACTACTTGTTTTAGGCAAGAAGCTGGCGCAGCTGGTAAAAAATCTAAAGGACTTGTAAGGCAAAAACAATTTAATAAAGTAGAATTAATTCAATTTGTGGAGCCTCAACATTCTTATTTAGCTTTAGAAAAAATATTGGAAGATTCTGAATATATTTTAAAACAATTAAAATTACCATATAGAGTTGTTGTTTTATCTACTGGTGATTTGGGTTTTAGCATGAGCAAAACTTATGATATTGAAGTATGGTTGCCAGGACAAAATAAATATTGCGAAATAGCTTCTATAAGTAATGCTGAAGATTTCCAATCTAGAAGAGCTAATATTAAATTTATGAGAGATAAAAATGATAAAAAACAATATTTACATACCTTAAATGGTTCTGCTTTAGCTATAGGGCGAACAATGATGGCTATTATGGAAAATTATCAAGATGAAAAAGGTAATATTGTTATACCTCAAGTTTTACAGAATTATATGCAAAATATAGAGTTAATTAAATAAAAGAATAAAATAATTTATTTTTTTATATTTACAATTTATTTATAAGGACAAAATATTGTGAAACAATTGAAACAATTTTTTAAAAAAATTAATTTTTTTTATATTATTTTCATGATTTTAATGGTTGGATTAATATTATCTTTTGATAATGTATTTAATAAAAAAAACAATAAAGACCCAATGTTAATTAAAGATAAAAAAGATGAAATTCAGTCAATAAAATCTTATTTGGTTGGTCCAGGTTATTATGATTTAGAAGTTAAGTATTATAATAATGAAAAATCAGAAACTTTTTATAATGTTTCTGAAACAGATTTTAATAAAATAAAAGAATGTATTAGAACTGCAAAAGGCAATAATATAATTTCAGGAAATGATATACGTGATCCAAATTATGGTTTTGGACCTTTTGTTAGGTCTTTGCATTTGTGCTTTATATTATGTTTGTCATATTTTATGATTAAATTTATGTCTAATGCAGCAAATCAATTTTTGGAACAGTTTGGTGATAAAGGTAAAAAACAACAAAGTAAAAAATTTAAGCAATCAACATTAAATTTTAAAGATGTAGCTGGAGCAGAAGAAGAAAAAGAAGAATTACAAGAATTAGTAGATTTTTTAAAATATCCTAAAAAATACGTTTCTATGGGTGCTAGGATACCTAAAGGAGTTTTATTAACTGGTCCTCCTGGCACAGGAAAAACATTATTAGCAAAAGCTCTTGCGGGCGAAGCTAATGTTCCTTTTTTTGCAGTTTCAGGTTCAGAATTTGTAGAAATGTTTGTAGGATTAGGAGCTTCACGTATTAGATCTTTGTTTAAATCAGCCCAATTACATGCTCCTTGTATAATTTTTATAGATGAAATTGAAACTGTTGCTCGTAAAAGAGGTTCTAGTTACGGTAACACTGAACAAGAACAAACTTTGAATCAATTATTAATTGAATTAGATGGCTATAACCAAAATCAAGGAGTTATTGTTATAGCTGCCACAAATCAACCTGATTTTTTAGACCCTGCTTTATTAAGGCCAGGTAGATTTGATCGTCGTTTTATTGTTAATTTACCAAGTTTAAAAGATAGAGAAGCTATTTTAAGATTGCATTCCCAAAATAAAAAAATTTCTCCTGATGTTGATTTAGGAGATTTAGCTAGATTAACATCTGGTTTTAGCGGAGCCCAATTAGAAGGTATTTTAAATGAAGCAGCTTTGTTAGCTACTAGAAATAATTCTTTTTCAATTGATAAAAAAATTATTAGTGAAGCTATAGATCGTATTTTAATGGGATTAGCTAAAAAAAGTATAAAGTATTCAGAAAAAGAAAAAAAGATGGTTACTTATCATGAAGTGGGTCATGCTGTTATTGGTTTAAAATTAACAGATGCTTTAAAAATACAAAAAGTAACAATTATACCTCGAGGCAATGCAGGCGGTTATAATTTATTCTCTAACGAAGAAGAAAGTTTTTTTTCATCTAAAAAAAAATTATTAGCTGAAATTACTTCTTTATTAGGGGGGAGAGCAGCAGAAGAACTCTTTTTAGATGATATTTCTAATGGCGCTTATCAAGATTTAAAAATGGCTACTAATATTGCAAAAAAAATGGTTACTGTATTTGGAATGAGTGATTTAGGATTGGCTCAATTTGAAGAGGGCAATACTTTTCATAAAAACTTTTCAGATCCTAAAGCTTTAGAAATTGATCAAGCTATTCAAAAAATTATTTTTAATTGTTATGAATCAGCTAAAAAAATAATTTCTGAAAATAAAGAATTATTTTTGAGAATTGCAGAGTATTTATTAGAAGTTGAAACTCTTAGTAAAAAAGATATTCAAGAAATATTAGAAACAAATAAATTAAGTTGGTTTGATGAACAAAAACTAAAAGAAAAAATTTCTAAAGATTATTCAAATAAAGATTATTCAAATAAAGATTATTCAAATAAAGATGATTCAAATAAAGATGATTCAAATAAAGATGATTCAAATAAAGATGATTCAAATAAAGATGATTCAAATAAAGATGATTCAAATAAAGATGATTCAAAATAAGATGAATCAAATGAAGATGATGTATCTAATTTAGAAACATTTTGAGATGAGTATAATGATGATGATGAATTTGCAGATAAAAATAAAAACAATAAATAAATTTTTATTAAACATTTTTTTATTGTTCAAAAAAAATAATTTTTTGTTTAATTAAATATTTTGATATTTAGAGATAAAAATGTATTTATGTGTTTGGCATGGTACATTTTTTCTTTTATTTTTGTTAAAGAATAATTTCTAATAAAATTGGAAATTGTTAGGTGAATTATGAAAATATTTGTTGTTCAGGATAAAGAACAAAATATAAGGTTGGATTTATTTTTAACACAAAAATTAAATATTAGCAGAAATTATTGTTATTCTTTGATTAATTCTGGCCAAATTATTATTAATAATAACAAAGTTTTAAAAAAAAGTTATTTATTAAAAATAAATGATGTAATACAATCTCCTTCTATTATTAATACTGAATCTTCTAGTAATATTATTGATCCTATTAATTTAAATTTGAAAGTTATTTATGAAGATCAATATTTAGCTATTATTGATAAACCTTATAATTTAATAGTCCATCCTTCTACTAATTATTCAGGGGTCACTTTAATTAATGGATTGTTTTATCAAATTAAAGATTTTAAATTTGAAAAAAACAATATGAGACCTGGTATTGTTCATCGTTTAGATAAAGATACTACAGGTTTACTTATTATTGGTAAAACAGAAGAATCAGTTTTAAAAATTCAAAATTTAATTAGAAAAAGAGAAGTCCAAAGAATTTATTGGGCTTTAATTAATGGTTGTTTGAAATATGATCATGGAGTTATCGATTTACCTATTAAAAGAAATGAACATAATCGTTTAAAAATGGAAGTTTCTCAACAAGGAAAATCTTCTGTAACTCATTTTAAACTTTTAAAGAAATTTAAAAATTTTTCTTTATTGGAATTAAAATTAGAAACAGGAAGAATGCATCAAATTAGAGTTCATTTATCTTATTTAGGTCATCCTATTTGTGGGGATTGTTTATATTCCAGGAAGAAACAATTAATACAAAAACAGTTATTACATGCTAAAAAATTAAAATTTATTCATCCTTTTACCCAAAAAAAATTACAATTTGAAATCCCTTTACCTTTTCATTTTCAAAATTTTTTAAATGAGATAGATTTAAATTAAATAAGAATATTTTATATTTATTAATATATTAAATATAAAAATATATTGAATAAATTTTTCGGTCTAGAATAAAAAAATTATATAATTTTAAATAAATTAAAAATATAAAAGTAATCAAAGGTATTTTTTTATGTATTTGCAAAAAATTAAAAATAAAATAGAGCAAATTTTAAATGATAAATATTTTATATCAATAGTTTTAAAATCTAATTTTGTAGATGAGACATTTGATTTTTGTTTACCTTTGTTTAGCTATTCTAAAATTTTAAAAAAAGATTTAATGGAAATTTTTCATAATTTTCAAAAAGATTTAATGATATTACAACAAATACAAAAAATTTTTTTCCAAAATGGTTTTTTAAATATAAAATTAAATAGAAAAAAATTATCTCAAGAAATTTTGTTAAATGTTTTAAATAGTGGAGAAAATTATTGTCAAAAAAAAGATAATAATAAAACAATAGTTTTAGATTATTCTTCTCCAAATATAGCTAAAAATTTTTCTATTGGGCATTTACGTTCCACAGTTATTGGTAATGCTTTAAAAAACACTTATCAAAAATTAGGTTTCAAAACTATTAGTATTAATCATTTAGGCGATTGGGGCACCCAATTCGGAAAAATGATTTTAGCTTATCAAAATTGGGCTAAACCAGAAAATATGTCTAAAGATCCTATTAATGAATTACAAAGAGTTTATATTTTATTTCATCAAGAAGCAAATAAAAATAAAAATTTAAATAATGAAGCGAGACATATTTTTTATCTTTTGGAAAAAAAAGTTAAAGAAATAACTGATTTGTGGCAATATTTTAAAGAAATTTCTTTAAAAGAGTTTCATAAAATTTATGATTTATTAGGAATTACTTTCAATTATTATATAGGAGAGTCTTTTTTTCACGATAAATCAATTGAATTATTAAAAGATTTAAAAGAAAAAAAATTACTTTTATTAGATAAAGACGCTTATATTATGCCTTTAGATGAAAATATACCGCCGGCTTTAATACAAAAAAAGAACGGAAGTACACTTTATTTAACTAGAGATATAGCATGTGTTTTATATCGTTATCAAAAATTTAATTTTCATAAATGTTTGTATGTAGTAGGGAATGAACAAAAATTACATTATAAACAATTAAAGGCAGTCACTAAAAAAATAGGTTACGATAATTTAGAATTGGAACATATTAATTTTGGTTTAATTTTGTTCCAAAATACTAAAATATCCACAAGACAAAGTAATGAATTTCAATTGATAAATATTATTGATAAAGCAATATCAGAAGTTCAAAATATAATAAGAAATAAAAATTTTAATCAAGAAAAATTAAATGAAATATCTCAAAAAATAGCTATTGGCGCTATTGTTTTTAATGATTTAAAAAATGATCGTCATTTGGATATAAAATTCGAATTAGATAAAATGTTAAAATTTGAAGGCAATACAGGTCCTTATTTACAATATACGATAGTTCGCTTCAATTCTATTATTAAAAAAATTGATTTGCATGATAATGAATTTATATATGATAATATAAATTTCTATGAATATTATGAAAAATTTCATTATTATATTTTAATTAGATTACTTGATCAATTTAATTCAATATTAGAAAAAGTAAAAGATTTAAATATGCCAAGTGTTTTAGCAAGATATCTTTTTCAATTAGCTAAAAATGCTAATAAATTTTATGAAAAAGAAAAAATTTTGAATATTGATGATCCTAAATTACAATATGCTAATATTTTATTAATTAAAGGGATTATGGTTGTTTTAAAAGAAGGATTAAAAATTTTAGGAATACCTATTTTAGACGAAATGTAAATCAAAATTTAATTTAATTTTTGAGAATAAGAAAGGTTTTTTATTATGAATAGTTTAGACTTGAAACAAAATTCTACTGATTGGCACAAACATAGAAAAAAATATATTAATGCTTCTGAAGTTTCAATAATTATGGGTTTAAATCCTTTTGAAAATAGAAAAAGTCTTTTTAAAAGAAAACTTTTTGATGAAAAAATAAAAGATAACGAGTTTATGCGTCATGGCAGAACTTTGGAATCTAAAGCTAGAAATTTTTTTAATGATATTAATAAAACAGAATTTAAACCTTTAGTTTTTGTTAAAGAATTTTTATCAGCATCTTTAGATGGTTGGAATGTCGAAACTAAAAGTTTGTTAGAAATTAAATGTCCTGTGTCTTTAAATTCTGATACTTGGCAAAAATTTTTTATTCATGATGAGATACCTATTTATTATTATGCTCAAATACAAACGCAAATGTATTGTTCTAACGCTAAACAAGCTTTTTTTTTAGTATTTCAAAGTTATCAAAATGCAAAAGTTAAAAAGATTTCAAGAGATAAAATTTTTATTGAAAAAATGTATAAAGAATGTTTAATTTTTTATAAACTTTTACAAGAATCAAAAAATATTTTAAATAAATTAAATAATAATGAAATTCAAAGTTAAAATATTTTTGTTAAATTTATAATTTATTTTTTTATATCATTTCATTATATATAAATTACATAAAAAAATATTATATAATTGTATATAGTTATTGTTTTATTTATATAATTTATGTTTAGATGAAAATAGGCTTATATATTATTTTGAATTATTTTATTAGAGGAACTCACATGGTTTTAGACAAGATTAAAGAAATTATTTCAACAAAAAAATATTTAAATAAAGATCAAATATCTTTAGATAAAAGATTAAAAGAAGATTTAAATTTAGATTCTTTTAGTGCAGTTGAAATAGTGATTGAATTAGAAAACTTTTTTGATTTAAAAATTAGTGATGAAGTTATGCAACAATTTAAAACTATAAAAGATGTTGTCGAATATATTGAAAGTAATTTATCATAATTTAATTATTTTTTTTTGATGCAATAATATAGAATAAAAGGTTTTTTTATGTTAATTTATGATTTTCGTAAAATAGAATTAAAATGGCAAATTCATTGGAAAAAAAATAAAATTTTTAAAACAAGTTATGATTTTTGTAAAAAAAAATTTTATTGTTTAGATATGTTTCCTTATCCTTCTTCTTCTGGATTGCATGTTGGTCATATCGAAGGTTATACCGCTAGCGATATAGTTAATAGATTCAAAAGAATGCAAGGTTATAATGTGTTACATCCTTTTGGTTGGGATTCTTTTGGATTACCTTCTGAACAGTATGCTTTAAAAACAGGTAAAAATCCTAAATATTTTACTTATGAAAATATAAATAATTTCAAAAAACAAATACAAATGTTGGGTAAAGGAGTTGATTGGGATAAAGAATTATCAACTTCTGACCCTTCTTTTTATAGTTGGACACAATGGATTTTTAAAAAACTTTATGAAAAAAAAATAGCAGTTTTAAAAGATGTTGAAGTTAATTTTTGTCCTGCATTAGGAACAGTTTTATCTAATGATGAAATTGTTGTAACAGAAAAAGGTATTTTTTCTGAAAGAGGAAATTATCCGATTGTTAAAAAACAAATGAAACAATGGGTTTTAAAAATTACTCATTTCCTTGATAGACTTTTAAAAGATTTAAATTTGTTAGACTGGCCTTCACAATTAAAAGATATTCAAACAAATTGGATAGGCAAAAAAAAAGGGTTTATTTTTTCTTTTTTTGTTTTATCTGATAAGAATTATGTTTTGGAAGTTTTTACAACAAAACCAAGTACTATTTTTGGAGTTAGCGCTTTAGTTTTATCTCCTGAACACCCTTTAATAAATGATTTAACTAAAACAGATTTTGTCGAAGGCGTAAATTTATATTTAGACCAAACTAAACAAAAAACAGAATTAAATAGGCATATGAACAAAGATAAAACAGGAGTTTTTATTGGTAGTTATGCTATTCATCCTTTTACTAAGAAAAAAATTCCTATTTGGGTATCCGATTATGTATTGCCTTATTATGGTACCGGTGTTGTTATGTCTGTTCCTTTTTGTGATGAAAGAGATTTTGCTTTTGCTAAAAAACATAATTTAGAAATAATTCCGATTTGTAAACCTTCCGACACGACTAATGATGCAGATTGTTTAAAAAATAATTTAAAAAATTTTCATTTAATATCAGAAACAGATATATTGACAAATAGTTCTTTTTTAAACGGATTTGCTTTTGAAGAAGCTAATGATAAAATTATGGATATATCTGAGAAAAATAATTTAGGTCGTATTTATTTTACTTATCAAATGCGTGATTGGATTTTTTCTCGTCAAAGATATTGGGGAGAACCTTTTCCTGTATATTATGATGAAAATCAAAATGTTTATTTAGAAGATGATAAGTCACTTCCTTTAGAATTACCTTTGATAGATCAAATTAAAGTTTCAGGAGATGGGCAATCACCTTTATCTAAGATTATTTCATGGTTATATTTTGAAAAAGATGGAAAAAAATATAAAAGAGATTCTAATACTATGCCACAAACAGCTGGAAGTTCATGGTATTATATAGGTTATATTTTAAAAAATTCTTTGGGTATGGATGTTTTAAATAGCCCAGAATCTAAAAAAATTTTAGATTATTTTTTACCTGTAGATCTTTATATTGGCGGCAAAGAACATGCAGTAGGTCATTTGTTATACGCTCGTTTTTGGTATAAATTTTTATATGATTTAGGAATCGTTTCTACTTTAGAACCTTTTAAAAAAATCGTTAATCAAGGAATGATTTTAGGTCAAGATAATTTGAAGATGAGTAAATCCAAAAATAATAGCGTTCACGCTTCTTCAGTTTTAGAAAAATACGGCGCAGATGTTACAAGGTTGTATATAATGTTTTTAGGACCTTTAGAAGATGATAAAGCTTGGTGTGAAGATGGTTTTAAAGGGATTCAACGTTTTTTAAATAGAGTCTATAATATGTTTTCCCTTTTTTTAGTAGATGAAGAGTGTCCTAATTTAGAACCTTTATTAAACAGAACTATTAAAGTAGTTACTGAAGATTATGAAAAATTAAAATTTAATAAAGTCATTAGTCAATTGATGATTTTTACTAATTATGTTTATAAAGAGAAGAAAATAAATTCTAATCAAATTAGAATTTTGTTACAATTATTAAATCCTCTCGCTCCCCATTTAACAGAAGAATTGAATGTGATGTTTTTAAAGTGTAATGAAGAATTAGTTTATTCTTGTTGGCCTTCTTATAAAGAAATATCATTTTTAGATGAACAAATTGAAATTGTTATTCAAATAAATGGTCAGTTTAAAACTAAATTTTTTATTTTAAAAGATGAAGAACAGGAGACAGTTCTTCAGAAAACTTTAAAAAATTCTAAAATTAATTTTTTAATTAAAGACCGTTCAATTTTAAAAGTTGTTTACATTAAAAACAAATTATTAAATTTAGTTGTTTAAATTTTAAAAAATTTATAAAAATTATAGAGGGTTTTTTTATATGGACTTATATAGGAAAGGTTTGATGATAGTAATTTCAGGTCCATCGGGAGTTGGAAAAGGCGCAATTAAAAAAAAATTGTTAAAGAAAATTAATAATGATTTTTTTTGTTCTATTTCTTATACTACAAGAGAACCTAGAAGAGGAGAAAAAGAAGGAAAAGATTATTTTTTTATAAATAAAGAAGATTTTAAAAAGAAAATTCAAGAAAATTTTTTTATAGAATATAATATATTTTTAAATAATTATTATGGAACCCCTTATAAACAAATTTTACAAAAATTAGAAGAAGGAAAAAAAATTCTTTTAGAAATGGATATCGAAGGTGCTTTGAAAATTAGGGAACATAAAGTTAATAAAGATTGCGTTTTTATTTTTATCGCGCCTTTATATAAAGAAGTTTTATATAAACGTTTAAAAAAAAGAAATACTGAAACAGAACAAGAACTTCATAAAAGAATGTTGAGAGCCGATGAAGAAATGAAATTAGCTTATAAATATGATTATATTGTGATTAATGATGAAATCGATAATACTGTAAACAAAATTATTTCTATTCTTTCGGCTGAATATTCTAAAACTAAAAATATCATTAATTTTTATTTAAAAGAAATCTTACAAAAAGGAAATTAAATTATGTTGGTAGAAAAAAAAGAGGGTTTAAATCATCCTTCTATTGATAAATTATTAAAACAAATTGATTCTAAATATAAATTAGCTTATTTATCTAGCAAAATTGCTCATGTTATAGAAGATTTAAAATTAGATGTTTCTGATATTGAAGGTAATAAAATATTAAGCAAAGCTTTATCAGAAATTATTAATGGTAATTTTAAAATTATTTTTAAGTAAAATAGATCATTTTAATTAATAAAAATGTAAACTTTATTATTTGTTTAATCGAAATGATAAAAAAGAGGTTATAAAATTGTTATCCACTAAACATATTTCGGTTTTAAGTGATGAAGTGATAGAATATTTAAATATAAATCCTAAAGGTATTTATGTCGATGCTACTTTAGGTGGCGGCGGCCATAGTCAATTAATTTTAAATAAAATTAATAAAGGTCGTTTATATTCTTTTGATTGTGATTTATTTGCGATTAAAGAATGTCAGAAAAAGTTCGAGAATAATAATAAAATAGTTTTAATTAATAATAATTTTGCTTTTTTAAAAGAAGAATTATCGATACATAATATTTCTTCTATTGATGGTATTGTATTTGATTTAGGTTTATCTTCTTTTCAGATCGAAGATTACACAAGAGGTTTTAGTTATTTATGTGATTCTTTTTTAGATATGAGAATGGATTATAGGAAAAAAATAAATGCTCATTATATCGTTAATAACTATAATTTTTTTGAATTGAAAAAAATTTTTTTATTTTATGGAGAAGAACCTAAAGCTGCTTTGATAGCTAAAGAAATTATTAAAAAAAGACCTTTGAATAACACTTTAGAATTAGTTTCAATTACCGATAAATTTTATCCTTTTTATAGAAAAAATAAAAGAGGTCATAGCGCTAAAAGAATTTTTCAAGCTTTAAGGATCGAAGTTAATCAAGAATTAAAGTTTTTAGAGGAAGCATTGCAACAAAGCCTTGAATTATTAAAACCTAATGGTAGAATTGTTGTAATTAGTTTTCATTCTTTAGAGGATCGTTTAGTCAAAAAATTTTTTAAAAAAAATAGTCAATCTGACATTCATCCAAAAATTCCTATTCTAGAAAAAAATATACCCCTTAAACCTTTAAAAATTATTAATAAAAAAATTATTTATCCTAGCAAAGAAGAAATGAGAATAAATCCCAGAAGTTGTTCTGCTAAATTAAGAGTTGCTAGTAAAAATTTTTAAATATTATTTGTATTATTTTTTTTGAATAATTTGAGAGCTAAATATTTGTTTAATATTATTTTTATTAATTATTATTTTATTGATTGAAATTTTTATATTATTGTTTATAATATATTGATGAAAAATAAAAATTTTTTTTAATATATGACGTTATTTTAATATATAATTAAAATGATTGTCTTTTTTAATATTTTTTTTCTTCTTATAAAAGAAAAATATAAAATTTATTTATTGATTTATTAAAAAAACTTATTATTTAAAAATTATTTTTTTTTATTAAGCACAAAAAAATGTAAAAAAATGTTTTTATATTTTTTTTGAATAATATTATTTATGAAAGGTGTTTATAAAAGTGGCTAAAGGTCAGGAAATTGTTAAAATTATTTTAAAGACTTATGATCATCTTTTAATCGATCAAGCGGCAAAGAAAATTATTGATAGTGTTTCTAAAATAGGAGCAAAAATTAAAGGTCCAATACCATTACCAACAAGAAGAGAAATTTTTACTGTAAATCGTTCTCCTTTTGTTAATAAGGACAGTAGAGAACAATTCGGACGTTTCACGCATAAACGTTTGATTCAAATTATTGATCCTGATGCTCAAATAATAGATGCTTTAATGTATATTAATTTACCTTCTGCTGTTAATATTTTTTTAAAAAAAAATTTAAAAAAAGTTTAAAAAAAATTTAAAATGAATATTTTATTTTAAGAAAATTATTTTATTTTTTTAATTTAAGAAAGAGGATGAAATGGCTAAAGGGATTTTAGGAAAAAAATTAGGTATGACTCAGATTTTTAATGAAAAAGGAGTTTCAATACCTGTTACTGTAGTTGATGTTTGTGATAATGTTGTTTTACAACAAAAAACTGTTGAAAAAGATGGTTATCAATCAACTCAATTAGGCTTTTGCTCTAAAAAAGATAAATTAACAACAAAACCTCTTTTAGGACACTTTAATAAAGTTAACTCTGAACCTAAATATTTTATTAAGGAAATTTCTTTTGCATCAAATGAAATTAATGAGTTAAAAGATTTAAAAGAAGGGCAAAGTTTAGATATAAATTTATTTGCTCCAAAAGAAATTATAGATGTAACAGGTATTAGCAAAGGTAAAGGTTTTTCAGGTTCTATTAAAAGACACAATCAAAGTCGTGGTCCTGAAAGTCATGGTTCTAGATATCATAGAAGACCTGGTTCTATGGGTCCTATTAAAGGAAATATTACAGGTAAAAAATTACCAGGGCAATTAGGTCATGAACAAGTGACTTTACAAAATTTAAAACTTTATAATGTTGATTCAGATAAAAAATTATTTTTAATTGAAGGAAGTATTCCTGGTCCTAAAAAAAGTTTTTTAGTTATAAAATCTGCTGTTAAAAAAAATTATAAGGAAGTTTTATAATGTCTAAATATAATGTTTTAAATCAACAAGGAGAACTTATATCAGAGATAAATTTAAATGAAAATATTTTCGGTATTAAGTTGAATCAACAATCTTTATATGATGTTGTTTTGCAACAAATGGCAGCAATGAGATTAGGAAATCATTGTACCAAAAATAGAGCTGCTGTTGCTGGCGGTGGTAGAAAACCTTGGGTTCAAAAAGGAACAGGAAATGCTCGTCACGGAACTATTCGTTCGCCTTTATGGAGAGGTGGAGGAGTGGCATTCGGTCCTAAACCAAGAAAATATAGTTTTAAAAATAATACTCAAGTTAGAAGGCTAGCTTTTTTATCTTCTTTATCTTTGCATAAAGAAAAAAATAATTTAATAATAATCGACTCTTTTGATAAGGAAAATCATAAAACAAAAACATTTCAAAATTTTTTAGATAAAATTAAAGTTAAAAAAGATAAAGTTTTAATAATAGTTGATAAATTAAATAATAATTTAATTCGTTGTACTAATAATTTATCTCAAGTCACTTTAGAAAGTGTTTCGCATGTTAGTGTTTATCAGATTTTAAATACAAAACATCTTATTTTGACTAAAAAGGCCGTTGATGTTTTAGAAGAGGTGTTTAAAAAATGATTAAATATTATGATTTAATTCAATCTCCTATTATTACTGAATCAACTAATAAAAAAATGGAAACTCATAATGAATATACTTTTAAAGTAAAAAAAGATTCTAATAAAATAGAAATTAAGAAAGCTATAGAAAAAATTTTTCAAGTAAAAGTTGCTTCTGTTAATATTATTAATGTATTACCTAAATTTAAAAGAAAAGGTAAATATCAAGGTTATACTTCTGCTTGTAAAAAAGCGATTGTTAAATTGATTCCAGGTCAAAGAATAAAAGTTTTTAACGAAGATAAATAATAAAAAGAATTTATTTTCATTTGTTTAAATCTAAGAAAGGTTTTATTATTCATGGCTATTAAAAAATATAAGCCTACATCTAATGGACATCGTAATATGCGATTACAAGATTTCAAAGAACTTACGACTTCGGTACCTGAAAAAAGTTTATTAGTACCTAAAAAAAGTACAGGCGGCAGAAATAATCAAGGTAAAATAACAGTAAGACATCGAGGTGGCGGAGTTAAACAAAAATATCGTATTATTGATTTCAAACGTAATAAAGAAAATATACCTGGTAAATTATCTACTATAGAATATGATCCTAATCGTAATTGTAATATTTCTTTAATTCATTATGTAGATGGAGAAAAAAGATATATCTTAACTCCTAAAGATATAAAGATAGGCGATACAATAAATTCAGGAAAAAAATCTGATATTAGAATAGGAAATACTTTACTTTTAAAGGACATTCCCGAAGGTTTTTTGGTTCATAATATTGAATTAAAACCTGGTAAAGGTGGTCAAATAGCACGCAGTGCAGGTACTTCAGCTCGAATAGTTAAAAAAGAAGATAAATATGTTGTTTTAACTTTATCTTCTGGACAAACAAGAAAAATATTAGCTGAATGTAAAGCCACAATAGGAGTACTAGGTAATGAATTTTTTAAATTAATTCGTAATGGTAAAGCAGGTAGAACTCGTTATTTATCTATAAGACCTACAGTTAGAGGTTCAGCGATGAATCCTAATGATCACCCTCATGGCGGTGGAGAAGGACGAGCACCTATTGGACGTAAAGCTCCTATGACTCCTTGGGGCAAAAAAGCTCTTGGTGTTAAAACACGTAAAAAAAATAAAAATTCTAATAAATTAATTTTAAAAAGTCGTAAAAAATAGATTTGGAGGTGTATAAATATGACTCGTTCGATTAAAAAAGGTCCTTTTTGTGACAAATCCCTTTTATCTAAAATAATGAAACAAAGCCAGAATAAAAATAAAAAAATTATTCAAACTCATTCTCGTTCAAGTGTAATTTTACCTAGTTTTGTCGGGCATAAAGTTGCTGTTTATAATGGTAAAGAATATATTATTTCTTCTATTACAGAAGATATGGTTGGTCATAAATTAGGAGAATTTTCACCTACTCGTGTTTTTCGTGGTCATGCTAAAGGTGATAAGAAAAATCCAAAAAAATAATTTAAAGAAGGTATTTATATATGAAGGTTAAAGCTGTAGCAAGTCAAATACCTGTTACTCCTAGAAAAGTATGTTTGGTTGTTGATTTAATTCGTGGTCAAAAAATTAAAGAAGCTGAAGCTATTTTAACTTTAAATTCAAAATCAGCTGCTCCTATTGTTTTAAAATTGTTAAAAAGTGCGGTAGCTAATGCTGTTAATAATTTTAATTTAAATAAAGATGATTTATATGTAGAAGAAATATTTGTTAATGAAAGTATTTCTTTACCTCGTTTATTTCCTAGAGCTAAAGGAAAAACAGATAAAAGAAAAAAGAGAACTAGTCATATCAAAATATTTGTTTCTAAATATAAAAAAGAAACTCAGGAGATATAATATAAATGGGTCAAAAAAGCAATCCTAATGGTTTAAGATTAGGAATTATTCGCACTTGGGAATCTAAATGGTATGCTGAAGATAAACAAGTTCCTTCTTTGGTTTGCGAAGATTTTCAAATTAGAAATTTAATTAAAAATCATTATCCTAAAGCAACTATTTCTCAAATAGAAATAAAACGTTTAAAAAAATCGAATGATGAAGTTATTGAGATCGAACTGTATACTTCTAAAATAGGTTTGATTCAAGGTCCAGATAATAAAAATAAAAATAGTTTAGTTAGTAAAATAGAAAATTTAATTAAAAAGAAAATTCAAATTAATATTTTCGAAGTGAAAGCTGTTAATAAAATTGCTGTTTTAGTAGCTCAAAATATAGCAATACAACTACAACAAAGAGCTTTTTATAAAGCTGTTCAAAAATCAGCTGTTCAAAAAGCTTTAAGAAGCGGTGTTAAAGGTATTAAAATTATTATTACAGGTCGTTTGGGTGGAGCTGAAAAAGCTAGACAAGAATCTATTTCAATGGGTGTTGTTCCTTTAAACACTTTGAGAGCTGATATTGATTATGCTTGTGAAGAAGCTCATACTACTTATGGCGTCTTAGGGGTTAAAGTGATTATTAATCATGGTGAAGTTTTACCTAATAAGACTATTTCTGATACTAGACAAATATTTGCTTCTCAATATGATAATAAAAAACATTTTAATAAAAAGAATTTCGCTGAGAAAAAATATTTTAGAAAAAATACGTCTTAATATAATAAAAGGGGTAAAAAAAATCATTATGTTAATGCCAAAAAAGACTAATAAATCTCGTCTTCGTCCTCATCGTATAAGTTATGAAGGCAAGGCGAAAGGCAAAAATAAAATTATTAATGGTAATTATGGTCTAATTGCTAAACAAGGATCATGGATTACTAGCCAACAAATAGAATCTGCTCGTATTGCAATGACTCGTCATATGAAAAGAGAAGGAAAAGTTTGGATTAATATTTTCCCTTACTTGTCTTTAACAAAAAAACCTTTAGAGGTTAGGATGGGTTCTGGTAAAGGTAGTCCTGAACTATGGGTTGCAGTTGTAAAAAAAGGAAAAATTCTTTTTGAAGTAAAAGATGCCAATAATTTAGATAAAGCAGAAATAGAAGCTTTAAGATTGGCTTCTCATAAATTACCTATTGCTACAAAAATAGTTAAAAGAGGCCAGGAATCATGACAATTAAAGAAATTCGTAAAATGTCTATAGATGAAATGAATAAAAAATACGTTTCTTTAAAAAAAGAATTGTTTGATGCTAGGATACAATTAAATTTAGTTAAATTAAAAGATACATCTAGTATTCGTAAAATAAAAAAAATCATTAGACAAATTAAGACGATTATCCGAGAAGAAGAAATTTCCAAAATTAAAAATTTCAACAAAAATATAAAATTAAAAAATGATTCTGTTTTGGATAAAGATACTGAAAAAGATATTCAAAAAGATAAATAT
Source organism: Brinjal little leaf phytoplasma (assembly GCF_978563805.1). NCBI lineage: Bacteria > Bacillati > Mycoplasmatota > Mollicutes > Acholeplasmatales > Acholeplasmataceae > Candidatus Phytoplasma > Brinjal little leaf phytoplasma. The sequence goes on along the minus strand of NZ_CEAFKD010000003.1, from coordinate 19,034 downwards.
TTAGAAAACAATTAATTTTTCTTTTTAATTATGATTTGTGTTTGAAAATTTGTGGATAATTCCAAAACATTCACAAATTTTTCATTTTATAATTTATAAAATATTTTTATAAAAGAGGGTGAAGAGTATGCGTGATAATAATAGAAAAGTTTTTTCAGGTGTTGTTGTTTCTGATAAAATGCAAAAAACAATTATCGTTGCAGTTGATTATTATAAAAAAGATCGATTATATGATAAAAAAATTAAAAAAACTAGTAAATTTTATATTCATGATGAAAATGAAATTGCTAAATTAGGAGATCTTGTATCTTTCGAAGAAACTAGACCTATTTCTAAAAATAAAAAATTTCGTTTATTAAATATTATTTTGGGCAAAGATAAGGTAAAAAAATAATATGATTCAAATAAATAGTCGCTTAAAAGTAGCTGATAATAGCGGTGCTAAAGAAGTTTTAGTTATTAATATGCCGGGTTCAAGTAAAAAACGTTATGCTCAGATAGGCGATGTGGTTGTAGTTTCTGTTAAAAAAAGCATCCCTTCTGGTATGATAAAAGCAGGCGAAAAATCTAAAGCTTTAATTTTACGCACTAAACAAGGTTTATCAGGTAAAAATGGTTCTTATATTAAATTCGATGATAATGCTGTAGTTATTATTAAAGATGATATGACTTTAAAAGGAACAAGAATTTTTGGACCTGTAGTAAAAAATAAAAAATTAAAAGATAGCAAATTTTTTAAATTTCTGTCTTTAGCTGAAAAAGTTTTCGTAATATGAGGGATTACAAGTGATGTATATTAAAACAGGAGATATAGTTGCTATTATTTCAGGCAAAGATCGTTTTTGTGTTGATGAAAAAGGTAATAAAACTAAAAATATTAAAACTGGAAAAGTAATAAAAATATTTTTTAAAGAACAAAAAGTTTTGGTCGAAGGCATAAATATAGTTTCTAAACATAAAAGTTCTTCCAAAGATGGAGAAAAAGGAAATATAGTTAAAGAAGAAATGCCTATTCATATTTCCAATGTGGCTTTAATCGATCCTGAGAAAAAAATTCCAACTCGTGTTGGTTTTCGTTATGAATCAGGAAAAAAAGTTCGTTATGCTAAAAAAAGTGGCACTTTGATAAATTTTCATAATTAAGAAGGTATATATTAAATGAAAAAACAAAGTATTGAAAATACCACAAAAAATTCATTTTTTGCTTTAAAAGAAATTTTTAATTTTAAATCAGTTATGCAAATTCCTAAAATTGACAAAATAGTTATTAATATGGGTGTTGGCGCTGAAGCTGTCGCTGATGTAAAAATTATAGATGATTTTTACCAACAATTAACTTTGATTAGTGGTCAATTACCTGTTGTTGTTAAAGCTAAAAAATCAATTTCTAATTTTAAATTAAGAGAAGGTATGCCGATTGGATTAAAAGTTACTTTAAGAGGTTATAAAAAAGAATTTTTTTTAAATAAATTAATTAAAATAGTTTTACCTAGGGTAAGAGATTTTAGAGGTCTTAGTACTAAATCTTTTGACGGCAGAGGTAATTATGCATTAGGACTAAAAGAACAAATTGTTTTTCCCGAAATTGATCTTGATATAGTTAAAAAAGTTTGTGGTATGGATATTTGTATTGTTACTACAGCTAAAAATGATGAAGATGCCCAAAAATTATTAGAGTTTTATGGAATGCCTTTTAAGAAAAAAAATCTTTAATAGATATAAAGCAACAAAAATAAGGAGTTTTTAATGGCTAAAAAATCTAAAATTGTTAAAAATAAAAAACAAAAAGAATTATTTTTTAAACATATAGAAAAACGTCTTGAATTAAAACAAAAAAGAGATTATGAAGGCTTATCACGACTTCCTATACAATCTTCCCCAGTACGTCTTAAAAATATAGATCAAATTGATGGGAGATCAAGAGGGTACATGAGAAAGTTTGGGATATCTAGAATTAAGTTTCGTGAATTAGCTAATAAAGGTGAAATACCTGGCGTTAAGAAAGTAAGTTGGTAAGGAGGAGATTAAATAATGATGATAACAAATCCTATCGCTGATTTATTGACAAGAATAAGAAACGCTAATATAATGTTTTACAATAAAGTTTCGGTACCCGCTTCTAAATTAAAAATAGAACTTTTAAAAGTTATGAAAAAAGAAGGTTTTATTCAGGATTTTCGTGTAGAAGGATCTTCTAAAAAAAATATTATTATTTATCTAAAATATCATGGTAAAAAACAAAGAGCCATTTTAGGTTTAAAAAGAGTATCTAAAAATGTTTCTGTTAAAAAAATACCTAGAGTTTTGAATGGTTTAGGAATAGCTTTTATTTCCACTTCAAAAGGTATTTTGACAGATTATGAAGCTATATCAAATAATATAGGTGGACAAGTACTAGCTTATATTTGGTAATTATATAAGGAGATTATAATGTCGAGAGTGGGCAAAAAACCAATTTTTATTCCTGAAGGAATAAAGGTGGAACTTAAAGAACAAAATTTAATATATATTACATCTTCTAAACATCATTTAAAATATCAAATCAACCCTCTTTTAAATATTGATATTCAAGATAAATTGATTAAAGTTTCAAGACCTAATGATCATTTTTTTATGAAAAAAATTCATGGGACAACTAGAGCTTTATTATTTAATATGATTTCAGGTTTAAATAATGTTTTTGTAAAAAAAATTGAAATCGTTGGTCTAGATTATTCTGCTAAAAAAGAAGGCTCTAATTTAATTTTTAATTTAGGTTTTTCTCATGTTGTTACTTTACCTATTCCTTCTGATATAGAAATAGAAGTTATAAAAAATAAAGAAATTATTGTTAAAGGTATAGATAAACAATTTGTAGGAGAAATAGCAGGCAAAATATTAAAATTACGCAAACCTGAACCTTATAAAGGTAAAGGTATACGTTTATTTGGTGCGTATGTTCATCGTAAAGCAGGAAAAAGTGCTAAAAAATAAGAAAGGGCATTTATTTATATAATGATAAATAAAGAATCATCAAAAAAATTGCGCCAAAAACGTCATTTACGTTTAAGAAAAAAAATAATAGGTACACCAGTTAGACCTCGTTTAAATGTTTTTTGTTCAAACAAATATTTTTATGCTCAAATAATCGATGACCAACATAAAGTTACTTTATGTAGTGTTCATAGTAAAGAATTAAAAGCTAATGTTGTTAATACAAAAGTAGCATTAGATATTGGTAGGGTTATTGCTCAAAAAGCTTTAAAACAAGGAATCAAGGAAGTTGTTTTTGATCGTAATGGACGTTTATATCATGGACGTATAAAAGCTTTAGCAAATATTGCAAGAGAGAAAGGATTAATATTTTGATAAACGCAAATATTCAAAGAGATAAATTTAATCCTAGAAAAGTAAATAATGTTTTTCAAGAGAAAGTAATTCTGATTAATAGAATTACTAAAGTTGTAAAAGGTGGTCGCCGTTTACGTTTTTCTGCTTTAGTTGTTGTTGGAGATAAAAAAGGTAAAGTTGGATTTGCAAGCGCTAAAGCTCAAGAAATTTTAGATGCTATTAGAAAAGCTTTAGAAAAAGCTAAGAAAAATTTAATCCAAATTTCTTTTTCTGGTACTACTATTCCTCATGAAGTTGTTGGTAAATTTGGAGCATCTAAAACTTTATTAAAACCTGCTGCTAAAGGAACAGGAATTATTGCTGGCGGAACAGCTAGAACTGTTTTCGAATTATTAGGAGTCAACGATATCTTAGCTAAATCTTTAGGATCAAGAACTCCTATCAATGTTTTAAGAGCTATAATGAATGGATTACAAAGTTTAAGAACTGTAAAAGATATTGAAAAAATTCGTGGTATTGATTTGATTTCCAGATTTAAAGGTAAAAATAAATGATTAAATTAGAAATCACATTAAAAAAAAGTTTAATTGGTAGAACGCCTAATCAAGTTAAAAATGCTAATATTTTAGGTTTAAAAAAAATTAATCAAAAAGTTATAAAAGAAGATATTCAAGTTGTTAGAGGAATTCTTAAAAAAATTAATCATTTAGTTTTGATTAAAGAAATTTGTAGCAAAGAGAGTGATTAAAAAAAATGTTACATTTGATAAAACCAGTTAAAGGCGCTAGAAAAACAATTAAACGTTTAGGACGCGGCCCTGGAAGCGGAAATGGAAAAACTTCAGGTAAAGGTCATAAAGGTCAATTAGCTCGTTCTGGCGGAGGCACTAGATTAGGATTCGAGGGCGGTCAAACACCTTTTTCACAAAGAATTCCAAAAAGAGGTTTTCATAATTTTAATCAAGTTAAATATAATATAGTTAATTTAAAAGATTTAGAAATATTTGAAAACGGTACTTTAATAACAAAAGAATTATTATTGAAAAAGAAAATAATTAAAAACGATAAATTACCTGTTAAGATTTTATCTAAAGGTGAATTTACTAAAAAAATAATTGTTCAAGATTGTAAAATGTCCCAGAAGGCAAAAGATATTATCGATAAAAATGGTAGCAGCCATACAGAAATAATAAGGTAATTTTATGATGGCGAAATTGATTAATTTTTTAGAAGATAGACAAAAAATAATTCAAAAATGTTTTTTTACTTTGTTTATTATTTTTATTTATATTATTGGTACTAAAATTTTTATCCCTTTACTAGGCGAAGATTTTTATTCGCTTTTATCAAAATTAAAAAAAACATCTAGCAAAAATGAGTTTTTGTTTTCAAATAATTCTTGTTCTCTTTTAGCATTAGGTGTTATACCTTATGTTACCGCTTCCATCATAATTCAATTTGCTCAAAAAGTTTTTCCTTTCTTTCAAGAATGGCAAAAACAAGGAGATAAAGGTAAGTATAAAATTAATATAGTAACTAGAGTTTTAACAATTTTAATTGCTATAACTCAAAGTTTTTTCATGTTACAACAAAATCCGATTCATTTGGCTAAATTATTTACGATAAAAGATGAAAACCTGATTGCATTTCATTTTATTGTTGTTTTCTTTTCAGTGGTTGGTGTTTTTATTTCTATTTGGTTAGCTGATTTAATAACTTCTAAAGGAGTAGGAAACGGGATTTCTATTTTAATAGTTATAGGAATAATTGATAAATTATTTAATACCTTTAAGTATTTATTAGATTACAATGAACCGTTTTTAACTCAACGTTTGTTAATTTTATTTTCTTTTTTTATTTTGTTAATATTAACTATTTATTTATCTTTAGCTTATTTAAAACTTCCTATTAATTACGCTGTAGACCGACATAATGATAAAATAGATAATCATATTCCTTTTAAATTAAATACATCTGGTGTTTTACCGATTATTATTGCTGATACTTTTTTAAATATAACTAATTATATAAAAATGTTTTTTCCTAAATCTACTAATTTTATGAATTTTTTTATTGAATCACGTTCTTATTTAGGAATATATTTTTTTGTTTATCTTTTATTAGTTATGTTGTTTTCTTTCTTTTCATCTTTTATGACTATTAATCCTATGGAACTTTCAGAACATTTATCAAAACAAAACGCTTATTTAAAAGATGTTCGACCAGGCTTACCTACTGTTAAAAAATTAACTTACGAAATATTTAAATTAACTTGTATTGGGAGTTTTTTTCTAACTTTGTTAGCTGCTGCTCCTGATGTAATTAGTTTTTGTTTTAATAACGAAATATCTCGAAATATTAAATTTGGCGGAACTAGTCTTTTAATTGTTGTTGGTGTCGCTATAGAAACTATACAAAATATTAAAAAAGAAAAGAATGTAAAAAATACTTATAGTAAATTTTTTTAAATTTGCGAAAAGCGAATCATATATAAATTAGAGGTTATTTATTTTTTTATGTTATCGATTAAATCCTCTCATGAAATTGTTATAATGAGAAAAGCAGGTCAAATTTTATCCTGTATAAGAAAAGAATTATTAAATTTTTTAAAAGTAGGTATTTCTACTTTTGAATTAGATATGATCGCTTTCGAATTAATGAAAAAAAATGGAGTTGTTTCTGCTTTTAAAGATTATCAAGGTTTTGGCGGTCATATTTGTATTTCTGTTAATGAAGCTGTGGTTCACGGATTACCTTCTAAAACAAAATTTTTAAAAAACGGAGATATAGTGACTATTGATTTAGGTATCAAATATAAAGGTTATTTTGTTGATTCCGCTTATACTTATATTTTAGGAACAGTTCCTATGAAAGTAAAAAGATTTATCGAAAATACTGAAAAAGCTTTATATTTAGGAATAAATCAAATAAAACCTGGGAATAAAATTTCAGATATTTCTCGTGCTATTGCTGAAATGGGACGTATTCATAATTATGGTATAATAGAAGTTTTTTCAGGTCATGGTATAGGCACTAGACTTCACGAAGAACCTTATATTTTTAATTTTGAATTCGTGGATAAAGATCATGTTTTAATGCCAGGGATGACTTTTTGTGTTGAACCTATGTTTACTTTAGGAAGCAAAGAAGTTAAAATATTAAAAGATGGTTGGACCGCTGTTACTTCAGATTCAAGTTTAAGTGCTCATTTTGAACATACTATTTTAGTAACTGATGAAGGATATGAAATTTTAACATAAATAAAAAAAATATTAATTAAGGAAAGTATTAAGAAAAATGGTTAATGATAATAAAGTTTCCGATGCTATAGTTATTGCTGCATTACCTAACGCAACTTTTAAATTAAAACTCCCTGATGATAGAGTTATTATTGCTCATATTTCTGGTAAAATAAGAACTCGTAGAATAAATATATTAGTAGGTGATAAAGTACAAGTAGATTATAAAGGTCGTATTATTTATCGTTTAAAAAAGGAGAGCACTCAATGAAGGTTAGAGCTTCTGTTAAAAAAATTAGTCCTGATGATATTATTGTACGTCGTAAAAAAAGGGTTTATGTTATAAATAAAAAAAAACGTCGTCATAATCAAAGACAAGGTTAAAAGTAAAGGAGTTGTGTTTTGAAGAATGGCCAAAATGTTAAAAACATTTCCTAGTAATAAAAGAATACTTATTGTTTTAAGAAATAATTTTTATGGTATCGGACTTTCCACTGCCAAGAAAATATTGAATAAATTAAATATTGAGGAAAATGTTAGAATTGGTGAATTGAATGAAAATCAATTATCTATTATTAGAAACGAATGTAATAAATTGAATATAGAAGGTAATCTTAGAAGAGAGATTGCTTTAAATATTAAAAGATTAAAAGAAATAAGATGTGATAGAGGCATTCATCATTGGAGAGGTTTACCTGTTAGAGGTCAAAAAACTCGAAATAATGCTAAAACAGCTAAAAAAAGTCGTAAAAAAGTTATTGCAGGAGATAAAAAATTCAATAAAGGGGCGGGCAGAACAGTTTAATTATGTCTCAAAAAAATATTTCAAATGTTAAGAAAAAAAGAAGAACTAAATTAAAAAAAAATAAAATAAATGTTCCTGTGGGAATAGCTCATATTAAAGCTACTTTCAATAATACTATTATAACTATTACAGATTTAGCAGGCAATGCTGTTTCTTGGTGTAGTGGTGGTTTAGTAGGTTATAAAAATAGTAAAAAATCTACTTCATATGTTGCTCAACAAGTGGCTAAAAAAGTTTCTTCTTTAGCAAAAGAAAAAGGAATGAAACAGATTGAAGTTTTTGTAAAAGGTCCTGGAGTAGGAAGAGAAACTTCTATTCGTTCTTTACAAGAATCTGGTTTAGAAATTACTGCTATTAGAGATGTTACACCTATACCACATAATGGTTGTAGACCGCCTAAACGTCCTCGTGGATAATAACTAACTTATAAAAAAAGGATTATTATAATGAAAAAATTAAAATTTATAAAACCTAATTTTCTAATTAAACAAGAAGAATCAGATTTATCTTTCGGGAAGTTTGTTATTCAACCTTTAGAAAGAGGTTTAGGACTTACAATAGGTAATTCTTTAAGAAGAATTTTATTATCTTCTTTACCAGGGGCTGCTATTGTAAATGTTAAAATTGAAGGTGTAGATCACGAATTTAGTGTTATACCAGGAATTTATGAAGATGTTATGTCTATTATTTTAAATTTAAAAAAAGTTGTTATTAGAGTTAATTCAGAAGAAGAAGATTTTGAAGAAAAATTAAAAATAGATGTCGTTGGTGAAAAAGTAGTAACAGCTGCTGATTTTCAATCTGTTACAGGCGTTGAAATTTTTAATAAAGATCAAACAATAGCTACTTTATCTAAAGGTATTCCTTTTAAAATGGAAGTTACTATTAAAAAAGGTATTGGTTATGTATCTGCCGATAACAATAAGAGTTATATTAAAAATCAATTCGGAGTTATTGCAATTGATTCTTTATATAGTCCAGTTGTAAAAGTAGCTTATAATGTAGAACAAAAAATACATAATAAAGAAGAATTAGTTATAGCAATTGAAACAAATAAATCTATTTCTCCTAAAGAAGCTTTATCTACAGCATCTAAAATTTTAATTGATCATTTTAATATTTTAACTGATTTGAATCCACAAGTTCACAATAAAAATTTTATTTATGAACCTAAAATAGAAAGTTATAATCACGCTTTAAATTTAAAAATCGATCAATTAGAGATATCAGTAAGATTATTTAATAGTTTGAAAAAATCAGGTATTAATACAGTTCAAGAATTAGTTAAACAAAACGAAAAAGATATTTGTAAATTAAATAGTTTAGGTAAAAAATCTTTTGAAGAATTAAAACAAAAAATGAAAGAATTAGATTTGCATTTTCAAGATAGCAATAATTAGATTTTTCTATTTTTTTTAAATATCATAATAATGATTTTTTTTATTAATAAAAACTTTTTGAATTTATTTATGTAAATTTATTTAAATAAATTTTTTTGAATTTTATTTTTTTTAGAATTCTTTATTTATAATAGAAAAAAATTTATAACTTTTTTATAAATAAAGAATTAAATAAAAGCATTTATAATAATTAAAAAAAGGTGTAAATATATATAGTGATATTATGGCTTATAGTAAATTAAGATGTGATTCATCTCATAGAAAATCTTTATTAAAAAATTTAGTTGCTAGTTTAATTATAAATGAACATATATTTACTACTGAATCTAGGGCTAAAGAAATCAGAAAAGTAATTGATAAATTAATTACATTAAGTAAAAAAAATACTTTAAGTTCTAAAAGATTAGCTTCAACTTTTTTATTTAATAAAAGAATTGATTCAAATACAACGGTTTTAAAAAAATTATTCCAAGATATATCTCCTAAATATAAGGATAGAATAAGCGGTTATACAAGAATTATTAAAAGTGAATGCCGTAGAGGCGATTCAGCTCCGATGGCTTTTATTTTATTTGTTTAATGTTTTAATAATGTTTTTTTCATTATATTTACAATATTTTGTTATATATTAATTAAAAAAATATTAAAAATTAAAACAAAAATGATTAAATAGGAATTATTCAAATGATAATTGTTAAAAATTTAAATTTTAATTATAAAGATAAAAAAATTTTAAACAATTTGAATTTTGAAATTACTAAAGGAACATGGGTTTCCTTAATCGGAGATAATGGCTCAGGCAAAACTACTTTAGCTAAACTTTTAATTGGCTTATTAAGACCTAATACAGGTCAAATTTTTATTAATAATGAAGAATCTACAGAAGATAATTTATTAGAATTACGTTCTTCGATGGGCATTGTTTTTCAAAATCCTGATTATCAATTTGTAGGTTTCGATGTTGAAAATGATATTGCTTTCGGTTTAGAAAATAAATTGTTACCTCGAGAACAAATTCGCACAAAAATTGATGAATATGCTAGTATGTTGGATATTCAGCATTTATTACATAAAAAACCTCAAGAATTATCTGGAGGACAAAAACAAAAAGTAGCAATAACTTCTGTTTTAGCTATGGAACCAGATATTATTATTTTTGATGAACCTACATCTTTTTTAGACCCTCAAAGTTCCAAAGAAATCTACGATATTATTCAAAATATTCATAAACAAAAAAATAAAATTTTGATTACTATAACTCATGATTTGTCTTTTGCTTTTCGAAGTGATAAAATTATGGCGTTAGATAAATGTTGTTTATGGAAATATGATAAAATTTCAAATTTATTGAAAGATTTTTCTTTTTTAAAAAAATATTTTAATTATTTACCTTTAGGAATGAAGATTTATTATGAATTGCAAAAAGATAAAGATTTATTTAAAATAAATCCAAAAAAATTACAAGAATTAAAGGATTGTTTGTGGCAATACAATTTAAAAATGTAACTTTTTATTATAATAAAAAAGAAAAACCAGCTTTAAACGATATTAATTTAAATATAGAATCTAAAGATGATTTTATAGCTATAATAGGAAAAATAGGGTCAGGAAAATCTACTTTAGTTCAATTAATGAATGGTTTATTGTTGCCTTCAAAAGGATATTTAGATATTTTCGGAGAGATAATAGATAAAAGAGTATTACCACAAAATTTAATTTCTTTGAAAAAAAAAATAGGATTGGTTTTTCAATTTCCAGAAAATCAGATTTTTGAAAACACTATTTTAAAAGATGTTATGTTTGGGCCTAAAAATTTTAATAAAACTGATGCAGAAGCAAAAGAGCAAGCTATAAAAGCTTTAAAACAAGTAGGAATAACTCAAGATTTATTTGAAAAGTCTCCTTTTAAATTATCTGGAGGACAACAAAGAAAAGTTGCGATTGCTGGTGTTTTAGCTTTAGAACCATCTATTTTAATTTTAGACGAACCTACTAGAGGGTTGGATGTTTGTAGTAAAAAAGATATTATGAATTTTTTAAAAAAAACAAATCAAAAAAAACGCAATACTATTATCTTTATTACTCATGATATGGATTTAATAGCTGAATATGCTAATAAAATTATTTTATTGGATAAAGGTAAAATTATTTTTTTCGGCCCAAAAGAAGATTTTTTTCAAAATCATAATTTATCACAATTTGGTTTATCTGAACCGCAAACTTTTCAACTTTTAAAATTTTTAAATCATGAATTAGGTATTCCTTTTGAATATAAATTTTCTTATGAAGATTTATTAAAATATCTTAAACAAAATTTATAATAAAGGTTATAATTTTTTTATGGAAATGATTAATAAAAAAAATGATAAATATGAATCTACTTTAAAAAGAAAATCTTTTATATATAAAATTAATCCTTCTATAAAAATTATTTTATTTATTTTTATTTTTAAAATTATTTTTAGTTTAAATTTAGATTTAAATTCTGAATTAACATCTTATAAAATATTGTTTTATATTTGTTATTTTATATTTTTTCTTTTTATTTTTTATTTATTATCAAATATTGTTTCTAATTGTTTTAGAATATTAATAAGACAAATTTTGAGTTTAAAATTTTTTGTTTTTTTAAGTTTTTTTTTTAATGTGTCTAGTAATAATCCTAAAACAGAAAATTTTTTTTCTTTTTCTATTTTTCCTAATAATTTGAGTTTATTTTTATTTCTTATTTTATTTTTATATTTTGTATCTTTTTTGCTTTTTACAAATAGAGTTTATAAAAATATTTATTTTATTTTTATATTTATATTTTTTTGTTTATTACCTTCTGTTTTACATAAAGATCAAGAATTTTTTTTGAAATTATATTACAATAAAAAACTTCTTTTAAATATTTTTTTTATTTTTGTTCGTGTTTGTTTATTTTTTATGGTTAATTTTTTAATTAGCAAAACAACTTCTTTCGTCGAAATAAAAGATGGTTTAGAACTACTTTTAAAACCTTTTAAAATAATTAAATTTCCTGTTGAAATGTTTTCTCTTATGATATCTTTAATTTTTTTGTCTATGCCTTTTTTGATAGAAGAAAGTCAAAAAATTATAAAAGCTCAGTTATCTAGAGGCCTTAATTTTTATACTAAAAATATTTTGAAAAAAATTTTATATTTAGTTTCAATATTAATTCCTATTCTTATTTTAACTTTTAAAAAATCTTTTGCTTTGGCTAACGCAATGGAAACTAGAGGATATGTTTTAGGCAAACCCAAAACTAAATTTAATGTTTATAAAATAAAAAGAAATGATATTTTTATATTTTTTTTATTTTTGTCTTTTTTTATATTTAGTTTTTATGCTTAAAAAAAATATTATTTTTGAATTTATGAGAAAATAATAATGAAGAGGTTTTTTTATTTGAAAAAATTTACTTATAAATTAATCTTGAGTTATGATGGGACTAATTATCATGGTTATCAAAAACAGATTAATGTGATAACAATTCAATCAGTCCTAGAATATTTTTTATTTAAAATTACTAAACAGAAAATTTTAACTATAGCGGCTAGTCGTACTGATAAAGGGGTTCATGCTGAAGGACAAACTCTTCATTTTAATACTTATTTTTGGATTGAACCCGATTATTTAAAAAAAGCTTTAAACAAAGTAATGCCTAAGGATATTAAAGTGTTAAACATTGAGTTTAAAAAGTCTCTTTTTCATGCTCGTTATGATGCAAAATCTAAAATTTATAAATATGTTTTTTCAAAAAAACAATTAAATCCTTTTAATTATCGTTTTCAAGTATATATTGAAAATATTGATTTTTCTCTTATTGTTGAAGCTCTTTTTTTATTAGAAGGCGAAAAAGATTTTGCTTTATTCACTAGTAATAAAGATTCTAAAAAAAATACAGTTAAATTAATTTATAAAGTTTTTTACGAAGAAAATGAAAATAATTTTATTTTATTTTTTCATGGAAAAGGATTTTTGAAACAAATGATTCTTTTTTTAGTAGGTTTTTTGATTTTTATAGGTCAAAGAAAAAAAAATTTAAAAGATTTATTGAATATGTTTAAAATTCAAAATAATAAAAAATTCTCTTTTGTAGCTCCGGCTAATGGTCTTTGTTTAACAAAAATTTTTTATTAAAAAAAGGAAAATGATAATGTTTATTTCTTTCGAAGGATGCGAAGGCACAGGAAAAACAACTTTATCTCATTTTTTATTTAAAAAAATGAGTAAAAAATATTCAGTTCTTTTAACCAAAGAACCAGGCGGATGTTTGTTTAATATTGAAATTAGAAAAATTTTAATGCAATATTATAAAAAAATTGATTTTTATACAGAAGCTTTATTATATGCAGCTGATAGAACGGAACATTTAAAACAAGTTATTATTCCTGCGTTAAAAGAAAATAAAATTGTTATTTGTGATCGTTATCTTGATTCATCTATGGCTTATCAAGGGTATGCTAGAAAACTAGGCATAGATTTTATTCAACAAATTAATTTTTTAGCTATGCAATATTTACCCAAAATAACTTTTTATTTAGATTTAGATCCAATGATTGGAATTAAAAGATTAAAAACTAAAAGACAAAATAAAATAGAATATTTTGATTTGCAACCTAATAATTTTCATGAAGAAGTTAGAAAAGGCTATTTAGAACTTTGTAATCAATATCCTGATAGAATTTATAAAATAGATGCTGCTCTTCCTTGGGATAAAATTCAAAAAATTATTGAGCATAAAATTGATCAAATTATTGAAAAAAAATATGCAAGATAAAAACAATTTATTACAGAAATTTAAAATTATTATTAAAAATAAAAAATTAACTCATCTTTATTTAATAGAAAGCAATAATGATGAAGATAAAAAAACTTTTATGTTTGAATTGGTATATGATTTTTTAAAAAACCAAAATTCTTCTGGATTTTTAAACAAAGAACATATACAAACTTTTTCTTATCCTAATTTTTATTATTTAGATGCTAATGACACGAATATAACAAAAGAACAAATTTTAGAAATGAAATTGTATTTTAGTAAAACTTCTTTGGTACAAGAAAGAAAAGTTTATGTGATAGATGGCATAGAAAATATATCTTATAAAGCATCTAATAGTTTGCTTTATTTTTTAGAAAATCCTATTAACGAAAATAATTTAGGTATTTTATTTACAAGGGATCATTATGTTGTCCTTCCTACTATTTTATCTCGGGCTCAGTTTTTTTCTTTAGATGATGAATATAATTATGATTTAGTTGCGAAAAAAGATCTAAATGAATTAGATAAAACTTTTATTTCAATTTTACAAAAAAATCGTAAAATAGAAATAGATAATTATTTTTATGATTTAAAAGATTTTTTTTTATTTTTTTTAAATACTTTGGCTGAAAAAACAGTAGTTTCTCAATTATATTTTCATATTCGTTTTTTGATTCAAAATAAATATTTTGTTAATGATTTTTTATGTCTTTTGATAAGTTTTTTTTTAGATTTATATTATAAAAAAAATAATTTTGTTTATATTTGGCCTAATTTTTTATTAGATCATTTGTTTTATAATAAATTATCTATGCAATCAACTTTAGATATTTTAAATTTTTTAATTCAAATAGAACAAGATCAAAATATTTTAGAACATCGTTTTTGTTTTATATTTTTATTAATTAAAATAGAGAAAAAAGTAGAATCTTATAAGGAAGTTTGATTTTAAATATATGGTGATTATTCAAAAAACTTTTTTTGAAAAGAAAAATCTTTTATATTTAGTAGCAACACCTATAGGAAATATGTCAGATTTGAGTTTTAGAGCTTTAGAAATTTTAAAAACGGTTGATTATATTTTATCCGAAGATACTAGAATAGCTTCTAAAATATTAAATTTTTATAATTTTAAAAATAGATTGATTTCTTTGCATAAATATAATGAAAAAGAACGGATTCAAAAAGTTTTATTTTTATTAAAAGAACAAAAAAATTTAGCTTTGATCAGTAATGCTGGTACTCCTTTGATAAGCGATCCAGGTTTATTTTTGGTTCAAGAAGTAAAAAAAGCTGGTTTTAATGTAACTATTGTGCCAGGTCCATCTGCTTTTTTATCTGCTTTTGTTCTTTCTTCTTTTGAGGCTCCTTTTATTTTTTTAGGTTTTTTGCCTAAAAAAAAAGAAATGAAAAAAAAATTTTTATTAAAATATCGTTTTTTTGAAGGTTCTTTAATTTTATATGAATCATCTAAAAGAATAAAAGATACTTTAACCTTGATTCATGATTGTTATGGTAACAGAAATATTTCTCTTTCTAGAGAATTAACTAAAAAATTTGAAACTATTATTGACGGTTCTTTATGTGAAATTGTAAAAGAAGAATTATGTTTAAAAGGTGAATATGTTTTAGTGATAGAAACTAATAAACAAAATCATTTATATGAAGATGTAACTTTAGAAGAGCATGTTTCTTTTTTCTTAGAACAAGGTTATAGCGAAAAAGAATCTTTAATTCAAGTCTCTAAAGCGCGTAAAATATCTAAAAAAATAATTTATAATAAAATTAAAGTTCAAAAAAATTAAAAAAGGTTGCGTAAAGTTGAATGAATGCATTATCTAAGAAAAAAAATTTTTATATCGCGACTTCTATTGTTTATGCTTCTGATATTCCTCATATCGGTAATATTTATGAAATGATTTTAGCTGATGTAGTAGCAAGATTTAAAAAATTAGAAGGTTATAATGTTTATTTTCAAACAGGTTCAGATGAACATGGACAAAAAATAGAAAAAAAAGCATTACAAAAAAAATTAAAGACGCAAGATTATGTTGATCAAATTTCTGATCAAATTAAAGCTATTTATAAAAAAATGAATATTGAATATGATTTTTTTATTAAAACAAGTGATCCATTACATAAAAAAAGAGTTCAAAATATTGTTCAAAAACTTTTAAAAAAAGGTGATATTTATTTAGGTGTATATGAAGGTTGGTATTCTGTTAATGAAGAAAGTTATATTTCAGAAAAAGATTTAATTGATGGTAAAACAGTTAATGGCGAAATACCTATTTGGACTAAAGAAGAAGTTTATTTTTTTAAATTATTTAAATATCAAGATCAATTATTAAAATATTTAAATGATGATCCTCATTTAATTTTACCTTCACATATTAAAAAAGAAATTTTAAATCTTTTAAAAGAACCTCTTGCTGATTTATCTATTTCTAGAACTTCTTTTAAATGGGGCATTGATTTAACTTTCGATCCAAAACATGTAGTTTATGTTTGGATAGACGCTTTAAGTAATTATATTACAGGTTTAAATTATCCTTTTTTGAATAATTACTCAAGCTATAAATTTAAAGAATTTTGGCCTTGTAGTCTTCATGTCATAGGCAAAGATATTAGTAGATTTCATTTGATTTATTATCCTATTTTATTAATGGCTTTAGATTTACCTTTGCCGAAAAAATTTTTAATTCACCCTTGGATTTTATTTAATGATAAAAAAATGTCTAAGTCTTTAAATAATGTTTTATATGTAGATGATTTATTAAAAATTTTTTCTGTAGATGCTATTCGTTATTTTGTTTTACATGAAATCCCTTATAATTCTGATGGTGTTTTAACTTATGATCTTTTATTTCAAAGATATAATACTGATTTAGTTAATACTATAGGTAATTTATTGAGTCGTACTTTAGGTATGATAGTTAAATATAAAAACGGTAAATTAAGAAAAAATTTAAATCCTGTTAAAGAATTCAAAGTTATTGATTTATCTAAAGAAGCTTTTCAAACTTTGTTATCTGTTCGCCGTTTTATGGAATTATATAAAATAGGAGATTCTTTAGAATGTATATTAAAATTATCTCGTTTATGCAATAAATATATTGATTTAACACAACCATGGAATTTAAACAAAGATAAAGATAATTTAGATAAATTAGATTTTGTTTTATATAATTTAGTAGAAACAATACGTTTTATAGGTGTTTTATTAAAACCTTTTTTACCAGAAACATCTAAAAATATTTTAAAACAAATTAAATCTGAATCAAATACTTTTGAAAGTTTACAAAATTTTGGCATTACTAAAGATAAAGAAATCAAATTAGAAACAAAATTATTTCAACGTTTAAACCCAGAAGACTTTATTTAATTTTTAATTGATTTGTAAAAAATATTTTTTTATTTTTCATAATATAAAAGGATTCTTTGAAATAAAGAATCCTTTTTGTTTATTTTATTTTTTTGTACGAAGCAAAAAATTTTAAAAAAAATATTTAGGATAATATTTATTTTTTTTTTTGGGAGTATAATAAGCAATCCAATTTTTATTTTGATTTAAAACAATAAAAGGTTTTTGAGTTATAATTTGTCTTTCATCTAATACAATCCCATTTTTAACTAATTTAATTAAGTAATCATTTAAAATAATTTTTTGTTCTTTTCTAAAAAGCATTTTAATGTCTATTAAATGTTTGATGTCAATTGAATCAATGTTATGAGCATATTTAATATTATAAGGTCCTACTTTAATTCTATTTAAAGTTTTTAATGAGCCATATGTATTCATTTTAGAGGCGATATCCCTGATTAAACTTCTTATATAAGTGCCTTTAGAGACTTTAGTTTCGAAATGGATTGAATCATTTACTAAAGCAGAAGTTATTTTTAAATTTTTAATATTAACTTCTCTAGGCGGAATATCTATTTGAATATTTTTTCTTGCTAAATCATACATTTTATTCCCTTTGATTTTGATGGCTGAAAACATGGGTGGTGTTTGCAAATATTTTTTTTTATTAAAGAAAGCAAAATTTTTTTTGATTTGTTCTAAACATAAAATATTTTCTTTTGTATAAATTAATTTACCTGTTATATCTAAAGTATCAAAATGTTTATTAAAAATCATACTACCTTGATATGTTTTATCTAAGTTTTCGAATAAAAAAGATAATTTAGTAGCTTTGTTTATTAAAATAATTAATAATCCTTCAGCTAATGGATCTAAAATTCCAGTATGACCGACTTTCATAAAATTAAATTTTTTTTTCATTTTATGAACTACATCATGGGATGTCATTCCTTTTTCTTTATTAATTAAAAAAAAACCTGTTATAACTGCCATATTAAAATTATATCTTTCTGTTGGGTTGATGAAATTATGAAAAGTTGTTTGTAGAAATTATTATTTTATTTATCTTTTTTTATATTATCCATAATATAAAAATTTAGAGATAACTAATTATAATTATAAACAATAAAAGTTTATTCGAATTTATTTAGCTATTAATTTTATATTATATTTTTTCTACTTAAAAAAAGTTACTTTCTTTTTTTATTTTTTTAGAGATAAATGATGATATTTTTAATTTATGGAACTTTCCTTTGCTGATGGGGGTTTCTATGCACATCCCTATATCTATAAGGGATATTTTTTCGTTGTAAAGAAAAATTATTATAATTTATTATTTTAAAGTAAAAATAAAACAGTGAATATTTTAAAATTTTGAGCATAATAAAATAAATTACTTTAATTAAAAAACAATTTTAATTTAATTAATGAAAACGAAAAAAATTAATAGAAAAGAAATGTTAATTTTGTCAATTTAACATTTCAAAATTGAAAGTGTATTAATGATTTTATTTAATAAAACATTTTATTTTCACTAAATATTATATTTTTTTTGTATATAAATTTTAATATATACAAAAAAATAAAGCTATAAAGCTTTATTTTTTTATTTAATTTCATTCGATCTTATTAATTTCATCATACCAATCTTTAAATAATTTTAAATCTTCTTCGTTTTCAGTTGTCATTTTTTTTTATTTATTAATTTGTCAAACATTTTTTCTACAATCTTTATATTTTGGGAAATAATTTTTTCTGATTCTAAAGTATATTGTCTAAATTCTTGGAAAGAGCAATTATTATGATTTTGTTGTAATATTTCTCTTACTTGTTTAAAATCGTCACAACATCCTTTAGCAATTTGACTTTTATTGGGGATTTCATAAAATAGCATTTCTGATGCCTGAAGCGTTACTTAAAAACGGTACAATTGGTAATCCACATTTTTATTTAAAAAAATATAATTTTTAATTTATTTATATCTTTTTAAACAAAACGTTTTTTATAGTTTGTAAACTTATCATAACATAAAAAAACATTATGTCAAGTTAAATTTAAAAGTTTTTTATTTTTTTTAAAATTTAACTAAACAAAGAAAAAAGAAAAAAAGAAAAGAACCAAAAGAAAAA
>NZ_CEAFKD010000002.1:0-75827 GCF_978563805.1 Brinjal little leaf phytoplasma | reverse complement strand
TTTTTTTAAACAAAAAAATAAGTCAAACTATTTTTTTTAATAAATAGTTTGACTTATTATGTAATTTTTTAATACTTTTGTTTTTGATGGAGCAGGAGATAGCTTTAAACTCTAAATTTAGAAATTCTAAAAATTATTCTTTATGGACTTTTTGTGTTTTAGTTGATATTTTATTAACTGGTGTTTTTTGGAATTTCATCGTTGATCCTTTCACAGATTATAAAAAGTTTAAACATGAGTTTTTAACTGTTAGTTTATGCGAACATACTTATATTCTGATTTTGTTTACTATTTTTTATTTTAGTCATTTTTATATCACCCTACCTTTAACTCCTTGTCGCAAAAATTATTTAGCTTTAGTTCACCCTTTGTTTTATCTCTTTTATTCCTTAATTTTAGGCTCAATTAAAAATCAACGTTTTTATAAATGCCCTTATAATTTTATGAATCCTTTTTTATCTTGTGACATTAGTTTAAAAATTAATAATTTTTTTCATTTAAATTTTTATAATAATTCATCTCAAGTATGGATCGGAGTTTGGATAAATAATTTTTTCTTATTATTAACTTTATTAGTTGTTATTCCTATTTTTTATTTAAGATCAAAAAAATTTTAGTTAATAAAAAACTCTTTTTCATTAAAAAAATAAAATGAAAATTTCAATTCATAAAGATTTATTTCAATAAATTAATAAAATTTTTTAAAAAAATATAGATATTTCTGGTCCAATGCATTAAAATTGCCATATTTATAACATAATAAATAAAATTATGAATAAATTATATTATTTTAAGTAATAATTAAATTTATTTATATTTTTTTTATTTTAATATTTATTTTTTTCTTATATTTTTATTTTAAAAATTGATCTGAAAAAAATGAAATGATATATTGCATATTTAATTTTTTTGGTTTAAGTAATCCTTTTTTATTTAATTGAATAAAATTATCTTTATACCAAACCATTAATTGTTTATAAATTGTAAAATTTAAATTATTTTTTATTTTATTTGAATTAATTTTTTGAAAAGCTATTTGATACCAAGATAAATTACTTTCATAAGGTAGAAATTGTTTGATTTCCCATTGAATACAACATTCTAAAATCAAAAAAAAATTTGTTTCTTTCTCTTTATAAGAAACATTATTAGCGTAAAAAGAATGAAAAGTGTTTACGTAATGATTTCTTTTATTCATTTCTAAAATCCATTTATTTAAAGATAAATTAAAATAATTTCTTCTCATATCTAAAAAAGGTTGCATACCTTGATTTTTAATATTTTTATTTAAACAATAATCATACATTCCAAATTCTTTTCTTAAAGCGCATAATGCTAAATCAGGAGCGTATTGATATAATTCGTAAGGTAATATTCTCATTGTATACTTTCTTTTTCTATGTTTTTTTAAATAAAAAATTATTAAAATTATTTTATTTTCAAACTAAACTCTTTTTTTATATATTTTATAATAATAGTTTATATTTTTTTATGAATTTTTTATTAATAGAAAAAAAGTCTAACACCTCCTAAAGTTAAGGGTATTTTTATAATAAAAATAATATTTAATTGTTTAACAAATTAAGTTTTGAAATAAATGGGGATCAATATAATTATAAAATTGAGTATAATAACTTATTTTATAATTATTAATTTGTAGTATAGATTAATTTTGTTTCATTTATTTAACTGAAAAATATTATTTGAACTTTCATAACATAAGTACATTATTATTTGTTATAAACTTTAAGACCCCTTTAATAAGGATTAATAGAAATAATAAGCAGTAAAATTAAAAAGAAAGAAGAGTTTGTAAAAACCACTTTAAATTCAATTATGTTTATTAATATATTCAATAAACTTGATTTTGTTTTAGGATATTTGTTAACTAAAATTTGTTTTAGTTATTCATTTCAAAACAAGTTTTATTTTTCAGAAATTTTAGCAGGTAAAATTAATTTGTTCAATCTCTTCGTTCATTCTTTCCGTAGGATTCGCTTTTAGCATTTTGGTATTCTTCTAATTGACACGTGACTTGTTGGATTTTCTTTTGGAAATAATTTGCGGCCTCAATGATAATTCAAATAATTTTCTAAAAATTTAGAAACCATAAAATAGAGGTTGAAGCGAGCCTTAAATTTACTCTATGACAGCTCAAATAGCTAAAATAAGATATATTTTATTAATTTAAAATAAATTTTTATATTACTCACTATTTTTTTTGTAACCAATAGAGGATACCTTATACATTGTTTTTTTCATAAAATTATTAAATTAATATGACTATTCGGCCCTTTTTAATTATTTTTTTAATTTATCTAATTTTTGTTAATATAAAAATTTATAAAATTAATTTATAAAATGTATAATATATCTTTTCTTTTTTCTTTTTCTTATTGGTTCTTTTCTTTTTCTTTTTTCTTTGTTTAAAAATTTAAAAATTTTTTGAAAATTTTAAAAAAGAAATTTTTATTTTTTTCAAAATATTTTTATTTTGTTGTTGACAATTGATTTTTTTGAGTTGGAATAAAAGTAATTAATAAATAGTTTGCTTTTTTTAAATAAATATTTTTTATTTATTTAGAACGCAACATTTTGAATGTCTAGTTTTTGATAAAGTTAAATCACCTTTATGAACCGCAAAAACCAAAATTGGAATTAAAATACCAAACAGATGGCACAAAATATATATAATCCAAATATTGCTTCTAGAAAAACGTTTAGCCATCATAAACTCCTTTATTTCATAATTTTTCAAAAATAGTAGTTTTATGATTTGCTAAGGTCATGAAAATTATTTTGAATTAAAATAATTTTTTTAACTTTTTCAATTAAACACAAAGTATTATTATTTATTTGTGATAAATCTTTTATCTTATTTGATTGTTTTTGGCATCCCTCTAATAAAACATTTAATTTTTTTGTTATAAAAAACCCTTCAACTTGTAAAAGTAATTCTAAATCATCATTATTTGTATTTGAAATATTTTTAATACCTATTCATTTAATTATTTAAAACTACATTAAGTCTTCTGTCTTAACTTTAAATATCTTTTAATTAAGATATTGAAATTTAAAGAAAAGAGAGAGAATATATATATAGAGAGAATATTTTTAAAAATAGTTTAACGACTTATTTAGGTCGATGTTTAATAACAAAAAAAATGTTAAAAAAATTTAAAATTTTTTTAACATTTAAAATTATACTTATTAATTATTATTTCAAGATAAACCAAATACAAATGAAATTATAGCTGCAGTAAAATCAAAAAATAATGGTTTTTTAGATAATGAAAACTTTGTTATCAAAGGAATTGAAAATTCAAAAACTAAAGTTCGATCTGATAGCCGTTTAGGCGAAGCAATAGAAGTTACTTATACTGTTTAACCAAAAAAACTTATCAAATGTTTTAACAAACACAAACTTAGGGCAAATATTAACAAACGGAACTGAATCAAATAAAGAATAAATTATAACTGTAATAAAAAACAAAATAATGGTTTAAATGTTAATATCAAAACATTTATAACAAAATGCAACAGCTAAAGTTAAATCTAATGACTATAAAGGGGGAATAGATGTTGCTTATACTGTTTAACAAAGAGGTCAATTATCCAGTATTTTACAAAATATAAACTTAGAGCAAGTATTGATAAAAGATTCTGAACCAACTAAAGAAGAAATTATATAGATGCAATAAAAGAAAAAAAACTGGTTTAAAAGATAAAAATATTAAAATTTTAAAAGAACAAATGAACAATATAACATCCTCAAGTTGAAGCCGATGACTATATTGGTACAATAAGCGTTAATTATACTGTTAAACAATAAAGTAAAACATCTTGGATGAGAAGAAATAGCGCTTTGAAGTTTTGTTATTTTAGGTTCAGTTGTTTTTAGCTGTGGCAGCGTTTAATTATAAAAAAGAAATGATAAAAAATATTAAATAAAAAATATTTTAATACATTAATATTTAATTAATATTTATAAGAGTTAATACAAATTATTTAGAATTTAAAAAAAGACTAGATTTTTATCTAGTCTTTTTTGTGTTTTTGGTATTAAAATATAAAATAAGTTTATTATTATGATAAATTTATATCATTTTAGATTTTTTTATATATTTTGTTTTTGTTCTTTTATTGGAGAATAATTTAATTTGAACTTATTAAATAAATCGGCTAAATGAATAAAAAGAAATATAGTTATAATAATGAATGTACAAGAAAAAACGAGAGGTAAACTTTCTTTCAATTTACTTTTTTGAAGTAAATCGACAATATCTATATTTTTGAATAAAGATACTTTATTAAAATTTATTAAAACATCATCATCTAAATTTGTTTCTTTAATATCTTCATTCACTCCTATAAAATGACCTTCATTGTCGAAATATAAAAAATTTAATTTAGGATTAGCAGTTTTATTTTTTTGATTTAAATTAAAGACAGAATCACAAAGAAAAAAATCTTGTGTTTTATAACTTACGACACCTTTAAACATTTGGGGAAAATAATCATTATTATTATTTATTAGAAAAAAAACTTCTTCTCCTAAATTTAAATTTTGAACATCTCTAGTCGGAACAATATCATAATGATTAGAGGATTCAAAAGTTAATAAAAGCAAATTATTGT
This sequence comes from Brinjal little leaf phytoplasma, assembly GCF_978563805.1. NCBI lineage: Bacteria > Bacillati > Mycoplasmatota > Mollicutes > Acholeplasmatales > Acholeplasmataceae > Candidatus Phytoplasma > Brinjal little leaf phytoplasma. Next base: position 71,189 of record NZ_CEAFKD010000002.1, on the reverse strand, counting down.
TATCAAATAAAAAACTTTTTATTTCTCCTTTTTCTTTTTTGTAATTTTCATCATAAAAAGTAGTTATTTCTACTTCATTAGAAAAAATATTTTTGATTGATTCTATTATTGAAATGAATTTATTATTATAATGTGTATAAGTAGATAAAACAAAATATAAAAAACGATTATCGGATAAAGCTTTTTTTTGAAAAATAATTCCATTACCACTCATTATTTCGTTTTTTTTCCAAATAATTAAAGAATTTTTTATTTTTTGTAAATTCATAACATTATGTTTTGAGTTTATTATATTATCCTCGTTATTTGTTTTATGAGGATAAGTTAGTTCTAAAGATAAAAAAGGTTCTTGACTATTACGAAAACGAATATTATTAATGTTATAAATTTTAAATTCACTTAGATTTTTTTGATTCTTTTTTTGAAAAATAATTTCGTTTTTTTTTTCATTGTATATTATTTTAATTTTTTCTTCCTTTGGATTTAAATAAAATATTTCTTCTTGTTTATTAAAAATAATAATTAATTTAATATTTAATTTAATTTCTTTTTCTTCTTTTATTAAATGGGAACTAATGGATTTTGTTTTTGTGTTTTTAAAATAATTTAATAATTCTTGAATTGAGATAGTAATATTATTTTTAGCTTGACCTGGTAAAATTTTTGTTTGTGAAAAAGGAAGAAAAGAATTTAATTCATTTTTTAAATAATCAAAATTTTCCGATGATATTTGAAAAAATTTTGGAATTGGATTTGTTTTATGCAATTTGATGATTTTATTGCATATTTGTTTTATATGTTCAATATTTATACATTGAGATATTTTATCGGGTACATCGTTAGCATCAGTAAGAACACTTTTATTCATTCCTATAATTTCACCATCAATATTAAATACAGGCCCTCCGCTATTACCATTATCAATTTGAATATCAAAAGCAATTTCTTTTTCATTAAAATAAACAATATTACCTTTTTTTAATAAATTAAATTCTAAATAGTATTTTTCATTAGATGATGAATCCATTTTTGAAAAATAATTTTTTAAATCATCCAAAGTTAAATTTTTAGTTTGAATTTGAGACATTTGAGAACCCATACTATAAACAGTTTCTCCTTGAACTACATTTATTTTTTTAGGAGGAAAAACTTTCTCTAAAATTGTTTTGATTTCTTGAAATTTGTTTGGGTCTTTATCTTGAAAAGTTAAAATAGCGATATCATCATATGAATCATTATTATTTATAAAACCTAATAATTCTCCTTTTGAATGAAAATGAATATTTAAAAGTTCAATTTGGATTGAAGGATTTTTCATAATTAGTTTTAAAACATGCCTATTAGTTAAAACATAATAATTATAGATAATATCATTGTTTTTTTGTTTTATTTCTTCTGCGGAAAAAATAAAACCAGAACCTGCATTTAAAAAAATATTATTTAATAAAGAATTTACTTTAATTAAAAAAGTAATTTTATTTAAATTTGGAATATGTTTATTTATAGGATTATTTTTTTCATCTAGTATTTCAGATTTTTTTGTGCTTAATATTTTGTTTTCTATTTGCTGTCTGCAATAAGAGAATAATAACTGTTCTAAAATATAATCTAAAGAAGTTGGTGGATTTTCTAAATTATATAATCCTAGAAAAAATCCTTCTTGATTTAAAAAAATTTTATGTTTCTTTTTTTCGATATTTTCATCGAATTCAATGAAAAAATAATATTTATTTGGCGTATTTACATTTTGATCAGTAGATGATTTTAATTCATCTTGTATTTTTTTACATTGGGCGAAATAAAAAATAGAATTAGAGGTTATTATATGATTTATTTCAGCGCGAGGATCTTGATGTGGTAAAGAAATTCCTATAAATTCTCCTTTGGTATTGAAAAATATTTTATTATTTTTTCCTTTGATAGAAATAGGTAAATAATCAGTATCAGTTAAATTATAGTTTGTGCTAATTATTCCTTCTTGAAAAGGTTTAATATTGGATAGAGTATCTAAAGTGAAAGTATAAACTATATCTCCTTTATTGAACTTATGAGGTTTTATGACAAAAGATGGTTTTTCTTGAGATACATCGAAAATGTTTTGAATTTTTTTTTGAACTTCTTCTAATATTTTATTTTTTTCTTTTAAATCTTTATCTGTTATTTGAAGTGTAATTTGATTTTGTTTATAATCGTTTTGAATAATTTGATTTTGATTTTGGTTAAATAAATATTTATAATAAAATAATAAGATAATACAAACAGATAATAGGGATAATTTTATATTTTTTATAAAAAATAAATATGTATTATTTATTTTTTTCAAGTTATTTTTTATTCCAATTTCTAATCGAGTTATATTTAAATTGTTTTAATTTTTCAAGAATATTTTTGTCATTTAAATAGATTTTTTTATAAATTAATATTTTTTGACATTATAATTTTGAATTTGAATATGATAAATAAAAATTATAATTTATAGGTTTCATAATTTAAAAAAATATTCTGCTTATTAATGATATATTAATTCAAACTACTTTTATATTTTTTTTATATAATATTTCATTTTTATATTGACATTTGTAAAAAAAAATAATAGAATAGTGTTAGCAGTCATTATGTTAGATTGCTAATTTAAATACTCAATAAACACTAGGGGTGCAAAATTGCTTTCGAATCGAGAGAGATTAATTTTAAAAGCTGTTGTTGAAAATTATTCTAAAGAAAAAAAACCCATAGGCTCTGAATTATTATCTAAAATACCTTATTTAAATTTTTCTAGCGCTACTATTCGTCATGATATGATGCAATTAGATAAAAAAGGTTATTTAAAAAAAACACATAAATCAAGCGGTAGAATCCCTTCTTTAAAAGGTTATATTTTTTATCTTAATAATTTGATAACTCGTAAACAAGAAAATATGGAAATTTTATCTTTATTAAATAAAATAATTCAAAAAAAAGATTTAAATAAAGAGAAAATTATTCAAGAAGTTTTAAAATTATTATGTAATTTAACTAACCATGCGATTATTAATGTAAAACCTGATATTTTAAAAACTAGTAAAATTAAAAAAATTGATTTAGTTTTAGTTAATGAAGAACAAGCTATTATTTTTATAATTACAAATAAAGGTAATTTACAACATAAAAATATATTTTCAGATGAGTATCAAAATTTTAAAATTGATGAATTCAAAAAAGTTATTAATATTTTGAATAATTTATTAGTTGATAAATATTTAAACGAAGCTGTTCAAATTATTCAAAGCGATCTGTTTAAAATTAAAATTAAAAGATATATTCAATATCAAGAACAATTGATACAATTTTTTTTGGATGCTTTTCGTAATTTTTTAAATAACAGCACTTCTTTTTATGGTGTTTCTAAGTTTTTAACTTCTTATGAAGAACAAGATGAAACTATTAAAGATATTTATGAAATTTTTAATAAAAATGTAACTTTAAGTAACTTTTTTTGTGAATCAAAAGAAGTTATTTGTAAATTAGCTAATCAAATTAGTTTAATACCTTATAAAAATTTTATTTTTATTTCTATTCCTTATTATATTAATGAAAATGAAAAAGGTTTTATAGCTGTTGTAAGTTCTCATATAACTAAATATCAAGAAATTATACCTATTTTAGAATATTTATCCGCTCATATATCTCATTTATATGAAAAAAAATAAAATTTGAATTATAATTTTTTATATAAATTTATGAAGGAGTTCATTGAAACATGAATGAAAAAGATATTAAAAAAGATAATTTTTGTTGTGGCGGCGAATCCAACACAAATAAAAATATAGATAATTGTTCTCGAGAAGAGAAAAAAGGATTTTGTGATAAAGGATCTTGCAGCAAAGAAGATAATTCAGATTGTCCAAAAAATAAAGAAGAAGATGTTTTTCAAAAAGTTCATCAATTAGAAACAGATAAAGAAAAATTAGAAAAACAAATATCTGAGTTAAGTAAATCATATAATAATGAAAAATTAAAATATCAAGCTAATTTAGATAATTTTCAAAAAAGAATTCAAAAAGAAAAAATGCATTCTTTAAAGTATGCTTCTGTTAGTTTAATTACTGAACTTTTAGTTCCTTTAGAACAATTAGAAAAAGTTTTAGAAATTTCGCCTAAAGAACCTTTATTAAAAAATTTTTTGTTAGGTTTTAAAATGATTTATCAACAAATAAAAGATATTTTACATAAAGAGGGTGTTCAAGAAATTAAAGCTTTAGGCAAGGTTTTTGATCCTAAATTTCATCATGCAGTTGAGAAAATTTCAGACAAAAATCAAGCTAATGGTATTAATTTAGCAGTTTTGCAAAAAGGTTTTTTATATAAAGATTTAGTTATTAGACCAGTTATGGTAAAAATCAATGAATGGAGTGACGAAACAAATGAAAACAAATAAAATTATTGGAATAGATTTAGGAACAACTAATTCTTGTGTTTCTGTTATGGAAGGCAAAGAAGCTAAGGTTATTATTAATTCTGAAGGCGGAAGAACTACTCCTTCGATCGTTTCTTTTAGAAATGATGAGATTTTAGTTGGAGAAGTTGCTAAAAGACAAATGTTAACTAACCCAAATACTGTTTTATCTATTAAAAGACATATGGGTGAAACAAATTTTGTAGTTAATATTAAAGACAAAAAATATACTCCTCAAGAAATCAGCGCAATGATTTTAAGAAATTTAAAAAAACAAGCTGAAGATTATTTAGGAGCAGAAGTTAAAAATGCAATTATTACTGTCCCTGCTTATTTTAATGATGCTCAAAGACAAGCTACTAAAGATGCTGGTAAAATTGCTGGTTTAGAAGTAAAAAGAATTATTAATGAACCAACAGCTGCCGCTTTAGCTTATGGTATTGATAAAACTAATAAAGAACAAAACATTTTAGTTTTTGATTTAGGTGGAGGCACTTTTGACGTCTCTATTTTGAATTTAGCAGAAGGTAACTTTTCTGTTTTATCAACTGCCGGAGATAACTTATTAGGTGGCGATGATTTCGATAATAAAATTATTGAATTCTTGTTAAAAGAAATTAAAAAAGAACATTTAGTAGATTTAAGCAAAGATAAAGCTGTAATGCAAAGATTAAAAAGTGCTGCTGAAAACGCTAAGAAAGAATTAAGTAGTGCTATGTCAGCTCAAATTTCTTTACCATTTTTAACAATGATTCAAAGACAAGATCAAGGTAATTCAATCGGCGAATCTATTCACTTTGAATATAATTTAACAAGAGCTAAATTTAATGAATTAACTCAAGATTTAGTTGATCGTTGTTTAATACCTTTAAAACGTGCTTTATCAGATGCTAATATGAAACCAGGACAAATTCACCAAGTTCTTTTAGTAGGTGGTTCAACTCGAATTCCAGCTGTTCAAGATTTAGTGAAAAAAGAATTAAATAAAGATGCTTTGAATAAAAGTGTTAACCCTGATGAAGTAGTTGCTATGGGAGCCGCTATTCAAGGTGGTATTTTATCCGGCGATGTAAAAGATATTCTTCTTTTAGATGTAACTCCGCTTTCTTTAGGAATTGAAACTTTAGGTAATGTATTTACTAAATTAATCGAAAGAAATACAACAATTCCGACAACAGCTAAACAAGTCTTTTCTACTGCCGAAGATAATCAAACTTCAGTGGATATTCATGTTTTACAAGGAGAAAGACCTTTAGCTAAAGAAAATAAAACTTTAGGGCGTTTTCGTTTAGATGAAATCCCAGCTGCACAAAGGGGGGTACCACAAATAGAAGTAACTTTTGATATTGATGTAAATGGTATTGTTTCAGTTAAAGCTAAAGATTTAGGTACTAACAAAGAACAAAAAATTACTATTTCAGGAAGCGGTTCTTTATCTAAAGAAGAAATTGAAAGAATGGTTAAAGAAGCTGAACAACACGCAGAAGCTGATAAAATTCAAAAAGAAAAAATTGATACTATAAATGAAGCAAATAATTTAATTTTCCAAACTAAAAAATCTTTAGATACTTTAAAAGATGAAATAAAACCAGAAGAAAAAGATAAAGTGGAAGAACAAATTAAAAATTTAGAAGAAGCTTTGAAAAAAGAAGATGTTTCCGAAATTAAAGAAAAAAATAGTCTTTTAGAAAAAGAAGCTCAAGCAATAGCTTTAAAAGCTTATCAAAAAGCCCAAGCAAAATCTAAAGAAAATCCGGGTAATAATGATTCTAAACAAGAATCAAATACAGAAGCTAATCCAGATGAAGTAGTAGATGCTGACTTTAAAGAGAAAAAATAATTTTCTTTTGAACGAAATAGAAACCAAAAAAAGAGATTTATCTTTTTTTGGTTTCTTTATTAAAAGAATAAAATTTAATATAAAGCTAGAGGAGTTTTATTATGAAAAAGGATTATTATGATGTTTTACAAATTTCACGTAATGCTAGCGAAGAAGAAATTAAATCTTCTTATAGAAAACTTGTAAAAAAATATCACCCAGATGTTTCTAAAGAAGCTAATGCTGCTGAAAAATTTAAAGAAGTTCAAGAAGCTTATCAAGTTTTAAGTAATCCTCAAAAAAGAAGTGATTATGACAATTTTGGGCATCAAGATTATAATGATTTTGGTAATCAAGGTTTTCATCAAGGATTTAGTAGTCAAGGGTTTGGCGGCATCAATGATATTTTTGAAACTTTTATCGATGCTTTTGGCGAAAAAAAAACTAAAAATAATAATAATAAGCATAAAACTCAAGATAAATATGTAGAATATGTTATTGATTTTTTAGATGCTTGTTTAGGAGCCGAAAAAGAAATTCAAATTAAATTTGAAGAAGATTGTCATCAATGTAACGGTACAGGTGCTCAAAGTCCCACAGATATTCAAATTTGTTACCATTGTAAAGGTACAGGGTATATTACTAAATATCAAAGAACTTTTTTAGGTAATATTGCCACAAAACAATTATGTTCTTATTGTAGAGGCCAAGGCAAAATTATTCATAAGAAATGTTCTTTATGTAAAGGTTTACAAAGGGTGTCAAATGTTAAAAAAGTGAAAATTTCCATTCCTGCAGGAATGGAAGATGGAATGACGTTGCAACTTGAAAAACAGGGCAATGGAGGGCATTTAAATACTAGAAATAGTGATTTATATATAACTTTTAAAGTTAGACCTCATGATATTTTTCAAAGAGAGAAGCAAAATATTATTTCAACTATTTGGATTAATTTTTATGATGCTATTTTAGGTAAGGAATTGACTATACCTACTATTTATGGCGAAGTTGAATTAAAAATACCAGAAGGTACACAAACTCATACTAAATTCAAATTAAAAAACAAAGGTGTTCCTTATTTAAATGCTTCTTATCGTAAAGGAGATCACTATGTTATTGTTAAAGTAAAAACTCCTACTCAATTATCTAGTCATCAAAAAAAACTTATTCAAGAAATTAAAGAATTAGATTTATTTAAAGAAAATACTAAAAAAAATAAATCTTGGGGCTTTTTTTAATTTTTTTAAAAAGGTTATTTTTGTTTTTTGGAAAAAAATTTTTGAAAAAGAAAATTATCTTTCTTTTTCAAAATTATTTTTTGAATAAAAAAGGAGTAAAGAAAAAATGATTTTAGTCAAGCATAATAAGCCTAATGATTTAAAACCCTACTTTTCTTTTGCTCTTGAAGAATATATTTTAAATAATCTTTTAAAAGAAAATAAAATATTTTTTTTTCAATGGCAAATTAAAGGTATAGTTTTAGGTAAGAATCAAATTATTGAAAACGAAATTAATTTAGATTTTGCACGTAAAAATAAAATTGATTTTTTTCGTAGACCAACAGGAGGAGGGTGCGTTTATAATGATCCTCAAACTCCTCTTTTTAGTATTATTGTTTCTCGTAAAGGCCAAGATTTTACTTTTAAGCAATATTTAATTAAAATTATTGAAGTTTTTAAAAATTTAGAGGTTAATTTATATTTGAGCGGAAGAAATGATATTATGTTAAATGGTAAAAAAGTATCAGGTAACGCTTTTATGAAAAATCAAAATGGAATGATCATACATGGTACTTTTCTTTATGATTGTGATATAAATACTATGGTAAGATGTATTACTCCTGATAATGAGAAATTAATTTCTAAAGGTATTTCAAGTGTTTCTGCAAGAGTAGATAATTTAAAAAAATATTTAAATGGAATGACTCAAAAAGAATTAATGACTTATTTAAATAATTCTTTAACAAATGAACAATATAGTTTAACTTCTGATGAAATATTAAAAATAGAAAAAATGTCTCAAAAATATTCTTCTAAGGAATGGATTTTTCAAGAACATCCTCAATATAATAAAAAATTAAAAAAAAGATTTGATTGGGGTAATTTAGAAATTTTTTTATCTTTGGATAAAGGCCGAATAACAGAAATAAATCTAAAAGGAGATTTTTTTCATAAAGAGGATAATTTAGAAGAATTTTTAAGTAAGTTTATAAATGTTTCTTATAATAAAGAAAGTATAAGACAAATTTTGAAAAATATTGATATCCAAGATTATATTTTAAACGCTTCTAATAAGGATTTTTTATCTTTTTTAGAAGAAGATATGTTTTATTGATGTATTTTTTAGTATAATAATATTAAAATAAAAAATATTGAAATAAAAATAATTTTTATTTTTGAATCATTATGTGTTTAATATAAGTTAAATATAAATTTTTTTATATTTAATTTTTTTTATATTAGAAAAGAGAAAAAGTATGAGCAGGAGGAATTCTTCATGTTTAAAATAGTTGATTTGAATAAAAGATATATAACAAAAAAAAAATTTATTACTCATGCTTTAAAAAATATTTCTTTGACCTTGCCTGATAAAGGTATGTGTTTTATTTTAGGTAATTCTGGTTCAGGTAAATCTACTTTATTAAATCTTTTAACTGGTTTAGATAAAGTTGATTATGGTTTTATTGAATCAAACGGAATTAATATTAGTAGTTTATCACAAAAATTATTAGATAATTATAGAAATGGTATGATTGGTTTTATTTTTCAAGAATTTAATCTTTTAGAAGATATGAATGTATTAAACAATATTTCTTTATCTTTGAAATTACAAAGAAAAAAAGTAGATATTGGTTTAGTTAGTCATTTGTTGAAAAAAGTTAATTTAGATGATTCTTTTTTATATAGAAACATTAATGAATTATCAGGAGGTCAAAAACAAAGAATCGCAATAGTTCGTGCTTTGATTAAAAATCCTAATGTTATTGTTGCTGATGAACCAACTGGTAATCTTGATAATGAAAGTAGTGAAATTATTTTTGATTTATTCAAAGAGTTATCTTTGGAAAAATTAGTTATTATAGTATCTCATGATAAATTAAAAGCTTATCAATATGGAGATCGTATAATAGAATTGGATAATGGATTAATTATTTCTGATGTCACTCGAAAAGAAAAAGGTATAGCAAAAGAAGAATTGAAGGAAGGCCAAGTATTAACGGCTGATATGATTCAAAAATTAACTCAAAAAAAGATTTTGGATGATAATAATTTTATGCCCACAGATGAAAGTAAAATTTTACAAGGACAACAAAAATTTTGTTCTCATTTTAGTAGTTTATCTTTTTCTTTTATTTTTAGCAATGCTTTAAAAAGTTTTAAAAATAAGAAGTTGTTTTTATTTTTATCTATAATTTTAACTTCCTTTTTTACATTGTTTTTGGGTTTTATAATAGGTTTATATGTTATCCCTTATAAATATTTCGGAGTTCCAGATTTAATTACACATATTTACAAATTATTTGAAACATTACCATTATCATCATTCAGGCTATTAAGAATTGGTCTCAAACAAGTTGAAGAAACTATGGGTCTCGCTACAAGTTTTCAATTTTATTTTTGGTTTTTATTAATTCCTTGTTTAATGAATTTTTTATATTTTAAAATGAGCGCTAAATTACAAAGTAAAAAAATAGGTATTTTAAGGTCTTTAGGTTCTGATGGCCGAAATATTGCTAAAATTTTTTTTGTTGAAGGTTTTTTATTTGTTATAATGCAAGTATTTTTAAGCGTTATTTTATTATTCGCTCTTGTGTTATTGCTTAGGGACGATGGTTTGTCTCTGATATATTCTAAATTTTCAATAATGAAAGTTTCAGATATTAATTCTTTAACACTAGAACAAATGGCGCCGTATTTTTCAGATAAATCAGCTACTTTGGAAAATTGGATGAAGCAGGAAAATTGGAATACAAATCCATTAAGTGCGTTGTTTATATATACTATAACACCTTTTTGTGCTTTAAGTCCTTTAGTTAGACTTCCTTTATTTATTTTTGTAACATTTATTTATAATTTTATTATTTCTATTTTAGTTATTTTACCTATTGTTTTACGTTGGGCTTATAAAAAACCTATCGATATTATTAATAATAAATAATTAATTAAAATAAAAATTAATCCGAAAAAAGATCATAATTTGAATTATGATCTTTTTTTATTTTTATAAATATTTTTTAATTAAATAGATATAAAGAAATTTATTTTGAATATATTTATTTTTATAAAAAAGATATTAATTCATTAGGTTTTAGTTTAATTTTTTTTTCTTTTTTTATAATTTTTTTTTCAGTTCTGCCTACAGCAATTAAAATGATTGGAGTATAATTATTAGGTATTTGGAAGAGATTATTAATTTTTTCAAAAAGAAAACCTCCCATAAAACACGAATTATATCCTAAATTTTGCATTGTTAAAACTAAATTTAAAGAAATAATACCGCATTCAAAAAAAATTTCATTTTTTAATTTTTGAGGATTCATTTGATTATAATGGTTTTTTATTTTTTGAAGAATGACATCTTTTGTTTCATTATCTATTTCTTTATTTAAATATTTTTGATTATAAATGTATTGACTTGAATTTTTTTTATTTAAGTCACCGCATACTAAAACTATAGCAGAACTAGTTTCTAATTGTATTGTATTCCCTTGTAAAATTGTTTTTAATTTGTTTTTATTTTGTTCACTTTCAATTATAAAAAAACGCCAAGGTTGCAAATCAAAAGAAGAAGGGGTATAACGGATATCATCGAAAATTTTTAACCATTTTTCATGCGATATTTTATGATTTTTTTCAAATGATCTAATTGTTTTGATGTGCATAAAAATATTTTCTTTCTTTTTTTAAATTTTGATTATATTTTTATATTAAAAAAAAATTATCTATTTCAATAGATACTTTGTTGAGTGTAAAAAACGTTTTTTAATGTTTGCTTAAATATATAAAATAAAATATAAAAATATTATTTTGATAATTCTTTTATATTTTATTTTATGACAACGACATTTCTATTTTTTTAAAACATGGTAACAAAGCGGTAATAAAATGGCGGAGTAGAAGGGATTCGAACCCTTGCACCAATATTTTGGACTACGTCCTTAGCAGGGACGCCTCTTATAACCTACTTGAGTACTACTCCTTCATTTGCAATTATAAATACTATTCAATTATAATATAAATATTTAAAATATTTTAAATAAAGTATAAAACTCTCGCCTAGTTAATTATTTTTTTTCATTATTTTTTTTATTTCTACAGTAATTAAAGGTATTATTGAAAATCCAAAAATAATAATTACATCTAAAAAAGATAAAGAATGAGATAATTTAAAAGTTTTTCTAAAAAAAGGTATTATAAAAATAATTATTTGCAAAAATAAACTAATGATAAAACAAATTATTAAATAGAAATTGGTTTTTAAACGAAAAATAGATTTATCCAAACTTCTTAAATTGAACACATGAATTAATTGAGATAAAGATAAAACCATGAAAGCAAAAGTTTGTCCATATTGATTAGGTTGATTATTCGAATTTATTTGATATCCTATTAAAGCGGCTATAAACGTTCCTAAACCGATAATTAGACCTTCATTGAAAATTTTCCAAATTATTTTTTTATTTAATAAAGATGCTTTAATAATACGTGGTTTTCTTGTCATAATATTTGTTTCAGGTAATTCTAATCCTAAAGCAATAGCTACTAAGGAATCAGTTACTAAATTAATCCAAAGAATTTGTAAAGTATTTAAAATAATAAAATTTTTATTAAAAAAGATACTTCCTAACAAAGTATTTAATAGAATAACAATAATTTCTCCGATATTACAACTTAATAAAAAGATAATAATTTTTTTTATGTTATCGAAAATATTTCTGCCTTCTTCGATAGCATTTGTTATAGTCTGAAAATTATCATCAGTTAAAATAATATCTGAAGATTCTTTAGTGATATCAGTTCCTGTGATGCCCATTGCAATACCTATATCAGCTTTTTTAATACTTGGAGCATCATTAACACCATCTCCTATCATTCCAACAATTTGACCTTTTTTTTGCCAAGCTTTAATAATTTTTAATTTATGTTCAGGATTAGTTCTAGCATAAACTTTAATTGAAGTTAATTTATCATCTAATTCTTTTTCGCTTAAAATATCTAATGTTTTACCTTCAATAACTAAATCTTTAGAAGGATTAAAAATTTTTAATTCCGAAGCGACTTTGATAGCTGTTTGAATATGATCTCCTGTTATCATAATAATGTTTATAAAAGCTTTTTGACATTTTTTCATTGTAGCTAAAATATCAGAACGTATTGGATCTTCTATACCGCAAGCTCCTAAAAAAATAATTTTTTTATTTATTTTGTTTAATATTTGTTCAAGATTGAAATTATTTAAATCATAATTAATAAAAGGATCAAGCGGTGCATAAGCAATACCTATAACTTTATAACCTTCCGACGACATTAAGTTTAAATCCTTTTTTATTTGTATAATATTTATTTCATTTTTATCAATAATGTCTTTTTGATATTGGATAAAAGATGATAAATTAAATAAAATTTCAACAGCTCCTTTGATTATTAAATATTTTTTATTGTCTTTTTGATGAATTGTCATCATAAATTTTTTATTGTTATCAAAAGGAAGTTCTTTTATTTTTTTGTTATTTTTTTGAATTTGATAAATGTTTAAATTTAATGAATATCCTAAATCTATAAAAGACTGATCAATGGGATCAAATGAAAAGTTTGTTTTGTTTTGAGATTTGATTTCTTGTGAATAAAGAAAATTATTATTACATAAAATACCATAAGTAATAAATTTGTTTACATTTTGATCTAATATGCAATTAGAATTAATTTCTATTTTTTTATTATTAAGGTATAATTGCTTAATAGTCATTTTGTTTTGAGTTAAAGTACCTGTTTTATCAGTACAGATAACATTAATAGAACCTAGAGTTTCTAAAGTTTTTAAATTTTTAACAATAGCGTTTTTTTTAATTAATCTTTTGATACCTGATGCTAAAATAATAGTTATGATAGCTAGTAAACCTTCGGGAATAACAGCTACAGCTAAAATAATAGAAGATACAAAAAGTTGTTTAATTATTGTGATATCTATTTTATATTCGTGATTTAGATAATATTTAAATAAATTCAAAACCAAATTTAAAATAGTAAAGACCAAAATAATAAAAATTAATATTTTAGATAATTGTTGAATGTTTTTTTCTAAAGGAGTTTTTTCTTTTTTTTGTTCTTTAATTAATTTAGTTATTTTCCCTATTTGAGTTTCCATTCCTGTTTTTATAACAACTCCGTGACCGCGTCCAGATACAATAGTGGTGTCCATAAAAACTAAATTAGGAGAATTAATTAAAAGAAATTTTTTTTGTATAATATTACTCTTTTTTTCCACAGATAATGTTTCACCTGTTAAAATAGCTTCATTAACTTTTAGATTATGAGTTTCAATTAGCCTTAAATCAGCAGGTACAATATCTCCGATTTCTAAAAAAATAATATCTCCTACAACTATTTGTTCTTTTAAAATAAGTTTTAATTCTTTATTCCTTAAAACTTTAGCATAAGGTTTTGTATTTTTTTTTATTAGAAATAAAGAATTTTCTTTATGAATTTCGTAAAAAAAACCTAAACAAGCATTACCTAAAATAATGATTAAAATTAAAATACTTTCTATTAATTCTTCTGTTTTATTTTCAATTAACCCTATTAAAAAAGTAATCAAACAAATGATTAATAATATATAAATAAAGCAATCGTTGAATTGATAAAAAAATTTTTGCCATAAATTTATTTTATTAGGTTCTTTTAATTTATTTAAACCATTTTTTAAGATTTTTTTATCTACTTGTTCTTTTGTTAAACCTTCCTTAAAATTAGTTTGTAATTTTTTTTCTAATAATTCTAAAGATGATTGAGGAAATAGTTTTTCCAATTTTATTTAAACTTTTCTAATTTGAATTTTATTTCAAAAATTTAAAAAAATTTTGTCCAAAAATAAATATTAAATTTTTAATTTAAATAATTATTATATATGAGTAATACGTACCGTATTAATAACTAAGCCATCATATTTTAAACCTTCAAATTGCCAATTATTATATAAAATTTTAATTTTTTCATTTTTATCAGGCATTCTTTTTAATTGTCCTAGAATAAAACCGCTTAAAGTGTCATAATCTTCAACAGGTAAATCAGCTTTTAAATATTCTTCTGTTTCATGTAAATGAGTTGTTCCTTGAATTATGTATTCTTTATCAGAAACTTTAAGAATTTCATTTGTTTGTTTATCATATTCATCTTGTATATCTCCTAAAATTTCTTCAATTACATCTTCAATAGTTACAATTCCGGAAGTACCACCGTATTCATCCACGACAATTGCTATATGATTTTGTTTTATTTGCATTTCTTTAAATAATTCGCTAATATTTTGAAATTCAATAACAAAATAAGGTTTACGCAAAAATTGTTTGATATCAAAAGTTTTATTTATATTGTTAGGATTCGCTCTCTCTTCTGCAATCAAACCTTTAAAAATATCTTTAACATGGATAATACCTATTATTTTGTCGATATTTTCTTCATATACAGGGAATCTAGTATATTTTTTGTTAGAAATGAATTCTATAATTTCATCTTTAGTCATATCAGATTTTATAGCTATAATTTCTGTTCTATGACGCATAATATCAGAAACTATTGTTCCGTCAAAATCAAAAACATTTTGAATCATATTTTTTCTATTATTGTTAATAACACCTGTTTTATAGGAAGAAGTAAGCAATAATCTTAATTCGTCTTCATTGACAATATCTTTTGGAACAGTAGTGTCAATTCTAAAGATAAATAAAATAAAATTACTAATTTGATTAAATATCCAAACAAAAGGTTTTGTGAAAAAACAAATTATATTAAAAACACCAATAAATAAATAAGCTGTTTTCAAAGGAAAAGCCAAAGCAATTCTTTTAGGCACTAATTCACCAAAAATAATAGAAATGAAAATAACCAATATTTCGATAGCATATTTTTGAATATTTGGCATATTATGAATTTGAGAATTTATTAAGAAACCTTGGGAAAAAGTTAAAATATGAATTATTATTTGAATAACCGATAAAAAAAAATTAGGTTTTTCTTTTAATTTTTTTATTCCAACAGCTTTTTGAATATCTTTTTTCACTTCTGAATCAATTTTATTTTGACTTAAAGAAACTAAAGCTATTTCAATAGAGGCAAAAAAAGCATTTGATAAAACTAAGAAAATAATTAAAAAAATTTTTATTATAGTCGGGTCTGTTGTCATAAAATTATAAGTTTAGTGAAACTCCTTTGTTTTTTAGTTTAAAATTTAAATTTCGACATAACTACCTTTATTATATCATATGAATAAAAAAATTATAATTCATTTTTTTATTCATATTAGAAAGGTTTTTTAAATTATTTTTCAACATCTCTTGAAACATAAAGACCTGTTTCGGTATTGATAATAATTTTTTCTCCTTGTTCGATAAAAATAGGTACTTTAACTTCAAAACCAGTTTCTAAAGTAGCTTCTTTATAAGAAGTTGTTTTTCGGGTATTGTTTGATGTTGTGAAAGAATCAGTTTTAATTATTTTAAAAGAAATTTTATCAGGAATAGAAAATCCTAAAATTTCTTGTTTATCATCGAATATAACGTCGACTAACATATATTCTTTTAAATATTTAATGATATGTTTTAATTTATCTTTGGGTATTTCAAATTCTTCATAAGTATCAGTGTCTAAAAAAATATATTTGTTATCTAAAATATAAGAAAATTGTAATTTTTTTTTGTTTATTATTGCTTTTTCAATTTTAATACCCGAATTAAAAATATGTTCGATGACATACCCATCTTTTAAGTTTTTTAATTTACTTCTTACGAATGCCCCACCTTTCCCAGGTTTAACATGTAGAAAATCTATAATTTGATAAACATTGTTATTTAATTTAATAGTTTGGCCTATTTTAAAATCATTTGTATTAATCATTATTTTTTCTTTTTTTCTATTCCTTTTTTAAAAATTTTTTTGTTTTTTGAAATATTTGTTCTTTCCAATTTTCATTTAAAGTATTTATGATTTGTAAAGATGAAATTTGATTTTTGAACCATGTTTTTTGTCTTTTAGCATATTTTAAAGAATTTCGAATAATTAAATTTTTAGCATCTGTTAAACTTATTTTTTTTTCTAAAAAGTCTTTGATTTCGCGATAACCTATAATATTCAAATTCGCTTTAGTATAATTTTGCATAAGATATTTTACTTCTTCAATAAATCCCTTTTTCAACATTTGCTCTAATCTTAATGCGAGCCTATTCTTTAAAATATTTTTAGTAGTATCTAAATAAAAAAATAAAATGTCGAATAAAGGAATATTTTTACCTGTTTTTTGAGATCTTAAATTATTTTGTATAATTTGTTTATAAGCGCTTATAATACGACGATTATTTTTTGTATCTATAATTAAATCAGGATCTTTTTGTTTAATTTTTTGTAACATTTGTTCTATAGATAAATTATTTGTCTGAATTATATGATTTAATGATTTATTTTCAGGCATTAATTCATAATCAAAAAGAGCTGCTTTAATATATAAACCGCTACCACCTACTAAAACAGGAACCTTAATTTGAGGTATTAACGAGCGAACATCTTTTTGAAAATTATAAATATTATAACTATCTTCTGGTTCGATTTTATTTAGCAAATGATGTTTCACTTTTTGGATTTCTTCAACAGTTGCTTTAGCAGAACCTATATCAAATTTTTTATAAATTTGAACTGAATCAGCATTTATAATTTCTCCTTGAAATAAAATAGCTAATTCAATAGATAAATCAGTTTTTCCGGATGCTGTTGGTCCTGATATAACTATTATTTTTTTCATATTTCTCCATTGAAATGAAATTTTAATGAATATTTTTTTATTACATAAAATTATTCATTAAAATTTATTTTTTTAATTTGTTTTTGGTTACCTAAAGTTAATAAAACACCATTTAATTGTCTTTTTCCTTTTGCAATTTGATGTTTTTTTCTATTTTTTTTATGAATAAAATTATTTATAATAATATTTTTATCTTGCCCAATAATTCCTTCATATGGTCCTGTCAGTCCTACATCAGAAATATAAAGTGTTTTTTTTGGTAATATTTTATCATCATTAGTTTGAACATGAGTGTGTGTGCCAACAATAGCATCAATTCTACCATCAAAATAATGAGCTAAAGCTATTTTTTCACTTGTTGCTTGAGCGTGAAAATCTAAAAAAGAATAATCATATTTTTGACGACAAATATTTAAAACGTGATCAATTGTTTTGAAAGGACATTCTAAGTTATCCTTATTTATAAATACTCGGCCTAACACATTCATTATAAGAATTCTTTTATTTTTATGTTTTATTATTTTATAACCATTGCCAATATTTTTTTTATTATCTAGTAGATTTACAGGTCTAATTATATTAGAGGATAAAATAAAATTTTTAATAGATTCATTATGAAAAGTATGATTGCCCATCGTCATTATATCAACTCCGGACAAAATTAAATCTTTATAATTATTATAATCTAGACCTTTGCCATTATAAACATTTTCAGCATTTGCAATAATTATATTTGATTGATATTTTTCTTTTAAGAAGTTCATTTTTTCTATTAAATATTCGACGCCTGTTCTACCATAAATATCGCCGATAAAAAGAATTTTCATAATTATATTTCAAACTCCTTAATTATTATTAACTTCGGCTATATCAATTGCTCTAATCTCTCTAATAACTGTGATTTTAATAGAACCATTGTAATGTACATTTTTTTGAATTTGTTTTTTGATTTTTTTAGCTATTATAAAAGTATTTAAATCATTAACTTCTTTAGATTTGACGATAACTCTTATTTCTCTTCCAGATTTAATTGCATAAGCTTTTTCAACTCCTTGAATACTATTAGCGATATTTTCTAATTGCGTGATTCTTTGTATATAATTATTAATTGAATCTCTTCTGGCTCCCGGTCTGGCAGAGCTAATTGTATCAGCTATTGCAACTAAAACAGCTATTAAAGTAGTAGGTTCTTGATCTTCGTGATGCGAGGCAATAGAGTCAATAACTTCTGGGGGTTCTTTATATTTCAGTGCTAGATCTACACCAATTTTTACGTGACTTCCTTCTATATGATAATCTAGAGATTTTCCAATATCATGTAAAAGCCCTGCTCTTCTAGCAAGTACTTCATTTTCATCTATTTCGGCTGCTAAAATTCCTGCTAAAAAAGATACTTCTAAAGAATGATTTAGAAGGTTTTGACCATAACTTGTTCGAAAATTTAATTTGCCTAACAATTTAATTAATTCTTCATCTATAAATCCTATTTTTGCTTCGTAAATAGCTTCTTCACCTATTTCTTGGATAAATTCATCAATTTCTGAAGATGTTTTTGCAAATATTTTTTCAATACTTGCAGGAGTTATTCTTCCGTCCATAATTAAATTTTCTAAAGTTCTTTTAGCAATTTCTCTTCTGATAGGCTCAAAACAACTTAAAATCACGGTATTAGGATTATCATCTATTATTAAATCTACTCCTGTAATAACTTCAAAAGCTTTTATATTACGGCCTTCTTTACCAATGATTTTACCTTTAAATTCATCTTGTTCTAAAAAAATTGTACTTGTATTATGTGTATCTACAATTTCTTTAGATAATTTTTGCATTGTTAAGACTAATAAATGTTTTGCTTTTGTTTTGATTTTAAATTTATATTCTTTTTCTTGTTCTTTTTCATAATTCATTATTTCTTTATAAGAATTTTCTTTAGCTTGTTGTAAAATGATTTCTTTGGCTTCTTTTTGATTTAAATTTGAAATTTCTTCTAATTTATTTTGTTGTTGTATTAGTGTTGTTTCGATTTGATTTTGCATTTCTTCTAAATATTTTTTACTAACATCTATTTTTTTTTCTTTATTATATAAAGATTCTTCTTTTTCATTTAAATATTTAAATCTTGAAGTTAGTAATTCTTCTTTATGAATAATTTTTTCTTCTAAATTAATAATTATATTTCTTCTTTGATTGAGATCATGTTCTGTTTCTTTTCTTAATAAAGCAATTTTTTTTTCAGCTTCTTCAATAATTTTTGCTGAAATAAATTGAGATTGTAATATTTTTTTTTTAATGTTTTCGTTTGCTTGTTGTATTTGTTTTTTTATTTTTTTTTTGACAAAAAAATAAATAAAATTTCCTATTAAAAAAATGCAAAAAGAAAATAAAAAAATAAAATATAACCAATTTTGTCTTTCTCCGTCCATTTATATTTTAGTTTATTATAAACAATACTTTCCTTTCTAATATATCAGAATATTTATTTTTTGATTTTTTTCAAAAAAAAATTTGAATTAAAAATTTAATTCGAATTTTTTTCATATGAATTAGTTTATATAAAAAAATTTTATTATTTTAGACAATTAATTTTTAAATATATAAAAAAATTATATATAGTATTTATTATATTATAATAATAAATATTATTCAAATAATATTTATTATTAAAAAATAAAAAAACTAAAAATTTATGAAATAATTTTTAGTTTTTTATTTTTTAATTTTAATGATTTATAAAATGATCTTTTTATAGTATTTATATATTTAAAAATGAATTATTTCAAAGTATTTTTTTGAATTTATTTCATAATTAAATTAATTTTTTTTTTTTTGTTTTCTTAAATAAATTTGGAGGATTGACGGATTTTATCGTTTTATCTAGAATTTGTTCGCCTTTTTTGTATAAATTTTGCGAAATTTTTTCGCCAATTTTTGTTTTTGACAATTTTTCGAATAAATTTTCAGAATCTTGCTTTTCTGGTTCAACATTGTTTTCATGCGAATAGAATATATCATATTTTTATATCTTTATTAATTAAGAAATTAATGAAAAAATATTATTTGATATAAACCCTCGCCCAAACCGCACGGGCATATTCCTATGCATACGGCTTTCCGAGTTAACTTATAAAAATTAATATATAATTTTTATTTTATTAGAAAAAAGTATTTTTTCCCTCTGCTTTCCTTCCCCTTGTGAAAGTTATTAACTTCTCCTAGGTAAAACATTACTTTTACGAGTACTATGAAAGCTCTGAAAGCATATAAATTTAAATACATTTTTATAAATTGATTTATTTAAAGATTTAAATTTATTTAGCTTGTCCAAGGTAGCTATTTAATTTGGGTAAGTGTTAAATGTTGCATGGATAATCTCAGTAAAATAATTATTATTAAAAAAATTTTTATTTTTTTATATAAATTAAGTGTTCTTTCGAAGAAAGGATAGTTTAATCATTAGATAAAGATAATAATTAAAGACTTAATTTAATAATTTTTTGCATAAAATAAAATTATTTTTTCAAAATTAAAAAATAATAATTTCAAAAATATTATTTTTAATTATTTTATATCTTCAATTCCCTAGAATTTCATGCTTTTTAACTTCATTTCGCATCATTGATGCTTTTTGGATATGCTATTTTCCCTTATTGAACTTTCATTCTCAGGTTAATCCAATAATGTGATATACTATCCAACAATATCAAAGGAACCCTAAATTTCCTCTAAATTAAACGCCCTTACTTGCGCACTTTATCTTCATTTGTTGATGTTATATCTTCTTGTTGTTCGATATCTGTTATTAAATTTTCTGGATCATTATCCGAAGTATTTGATAATGTTTCATTTTCTTCTTTAGATGAATTAAAAAAAAGAGTTAAAAAAGCAATAAATGATGTTAATAAAAAACAAGTTGAAACAAAAATAATAATATTTTTTTTAGATTCAAATATTTTTTTAATCATGTTATTTTTTTCAATATCTTTCTTTCATTATTTTCTATTTATTGATATTTAATAAATTTTTATTAATTTTAAATTTTTCAAAATTATAAAAAAATAGATTATAAAATTTACTTTATTAAAAGTAAAATATTATATACCTATTCATTATTATTATATAATAATAATGAATAAAATTTTTTTATAAAATGTATTATATATTTTATGTTTTAATAATTTTTAAAATTTTTTATATTTTAAATAAGCAAATTTATTTGTTTTATTATTCGTTTTTGGTTTTCAGTATAAAATATTTTTTAAATTTGGTATAATATATGTACCTCACATTGTATTTTGTATTAACTCATATATGGATAAAAATGTAGTATTACATTTTATTTATAGTTGAAGTTTTTTAAAATTTGAGTTTTTTATCATGTTTAATATATATAATATGTTTTACAAATTTATAAAAAATAATAATTATTTGAAATGATAATTTTTTTATCAAAAATAATAAAAAGTCTTTTTTTATTTTTGATATTTCAAAAGAAAAATTTCATTTATAATATAAGGTTGCAAAAATGAATATAATTTTAATAGGCCCACCGGCCTCAGGCAAAGGCACTCAATCTTTAATTTTAGCTAAACATTTTAATATTCGTCATATTTCTATAGGAGATATTTTCCGCACAAATTTAAAAAATAAGACAGAATTAGGTAAAATAGTCATGTCTTATATTAATAAAGGTTTGTTAGTTCCTAACGAAATAACTAATTCTATGATAAGTAAATATTTTAATCAAGAAGATCTTCAAAAAGGTTTTATTTTAGACGGTTATCCTCGTAATTTACATCAATCATATTTTTTGACCGAAGAATTTCATAAGAGAAATATTTTTTTGACTAAAGTTTTTTATTTTAATGTTTGTGAAAAAATATTAGAAAAAAGAGTGATGGGTAGAATGGTTTGCCCTCAATGTGGAGAAATTTATCATAAAGAAAATAGATCTCCTGAGAGGTATGGTTTTTGTAATAATGACAATACTTATTTAGTTCAAAGAAAAGATGATAATTTGAATACTTTTAAAAAACGTTTATCAGTTTATAAAAAAGAAACTTTACCTTTAATAGATTATTATCAACAAATGAATAAGTTAGTAGAAATTAAAGTAGAAGATAATCAAAAGTCAATCAAAGATATCACTAAAATAATATTAGAACAATTATCTAACATAAAATAAAATTTTTTTTTCTATTTATTTAACGAAATAAATAGAAAAAATTTTTTTATAAAAAATTATTAGTTATTTATATTAAATTAATAATTTAAAATTAAAAATAAATTTTTTTTTGGGCTTTTCGGAGCACAATAATATAAAAACATTTTAATTATCTTTGAAATAAAAAAATTAATAAAATATAAAATGTAAAAAAACAAAAATTATTTTATTATTATTAACTAAAATTGAAATAATCTTATTAGAAAGTTTTGCAATAATGAAAATAAAAGGCAAAATATTTTTAGATATTATCATTATATTGATAATATTCAATTATATTGAGTCGTTAAACGCTATTAGTAATATTAATAATGATAATAACAAACTAAAATATACGGATTACCCTATTATTAATACATTGAAAAGAACATTCCCAAAATTATCGAATGAACAATTATTAGAAAAAGTTTTGATTAAAATATTGGAAGAATTTGATAAACCTTATTATAATCTTCCAAAAAACAACAATTTAGAAGAAAAGTTGAAATTATTAGAAAAATATAATTTAATAAGCGAATTTCAGAATACAATTGCCCAAGCTGTTTTCGATATAAATGAATATGTTTTTGTTTTTGTAGGCAATAAAATAGATTTTGACAATTACAATACATATTTACGATATAAAGAAAATAATTTTCAAGACTCAAGAGGATTTTTTTGGCGAACATGGTCACCTGCTAATATTGAATTTGTATCTAAAAAAACGATCCAATTTTTAGCAGATGTTTTTGAAGAAATTATGATTTTAGAATCCAATAAACAAATTAATTCTCAAACACAAGAAAATATTGATCAAATAAATAATCAAGTTTTAGCTTTACAAAAACAAATAAAAGACTATAATATTTTATTTCAAGCACAAGATCAACAAGTTACGCAACAAGCAAAAGAAATCGCGGATTTAAAAGATATTATTAGTTATAGAGATAATATTATTTTTAATTTGCGATCCGAAATACAAGATAATAATAAAAAAATAAATGAATTGAATTCTAAATTAGAGAATAATTTGTTATCTCCTCAAGAAAGAGCAAAATTTGAAAAAGAAAAAAGAGAATTAAATGAATTAATTACTCGTGCTAAAGATGAATTAGATGTTCAAGATAATATTATTAATTCTCAAAAAGCACAAATTGAAAATTTAATAATTCAATTGGAAGAAAGTAAACAAAATATTAATGAAACAGAAAATTTGAGACAAAAAGACAAAGAAGAATTTCAAAAAGAAATTCAAAGAATCATTGAACAATTAAATAATTTGAATAAACAATTAGATTCGAGTCAAAAAATTATTGATCAATTAAGCGTTACTATTGAAGAACAAATAATATTATTGAAAAAAAAAGATAAAAAAATTGAAGAATTGAATATTCGTATTGAAGATAATATGACTCAAATTAAATCTTTAAATAATGATATTGATCAACTAAATAAACAATTAAGTCAAAAAATAGACGAACTTCAAAATAATAAATCATTAACTTATTCAATGCAACAAAAATTAAATGAAGAAATTCAAGCACTTAAAAAAGAAAAAAAAACTTTAACTAAAAAATTTCGTTCTCAAGAATTGATTTTATTTAGTAATCAAAAACAAATTGAAAAATTAATTAGTGATTTAAAGTTGAAAAATATAGAAATTGATGATATCAAAAATTCTAATATAAAAGAGAAACAAGAATTAAAAGATAAAATTAATGAAACAATAGATAAATTAATTAAAACAGAAAACGACTTAAATATTGCGCAAAATGATATTAAAATATTTAAACAAACTATTCAAGAACAAAAAGATATTATAGAAACACAACAAAGTCAAATTTCAATTTTAAATCAGAATATAAAAATAAAAGAAAATGTTATAAATACTTTAAATGATAAAATTGAAAAAGAAGATAAAGAATTACAAGAAGCAAAACAAGAACTTTTGACAAATAAATTTTTGTCAGAACAAGAAAAACAAGAACTAAAAGATAAGATAGAACAAAAAGAAGAATTAATTAAAGAATTAAAAGCAACATTATATTCAAGAGAACAATCTTTAAGCCAAGCAAAAGAAGAAATTAAAAATTTAACAAATAAATTGGAAAAACAAGAAGAACAAATTATTGTAAATAAAAATTTAAGTGAATTAGAAAAAAATATATTAAAGGACCAAATAAAAAACTTAACAGAATCTCTTTCAAAAATGGGAAAGGATTTAGAAAATCATCAACAAACAATTGACAAATTTAGACAAACCATTAAAGAACAAAATATTATTATTGATAGAAACAAACAAGAAATTATAGATTTGGAAAAAATTATTGATACAAAAAATTCTGATATAGATTTTTTGACGAAAAAGATAGAAAAAAAAGATAAAGAGTTAAATCAAAAAATTGAAGAGTTATTACAAAATAAATTTTTATCTGAACAAGAAAAACAAACTTTAACAGAAGAAATTTCTCAAATAAAATTAGAAATGAAAACTTTGAAAGAACAAATTTTACAAAAAGAAAATTTTATAACTGAAGCAGAGAAAAAAATTTCTGATTTAGAATTAAAATTGTCATATCAAAGAAAACAAATTATAAAAAACCAAATTTTACAAAAAAATGAAAAACAAGAATTAAATAATAGTATTCATAGGCAAACACGTATTTTGGATAGATTAAAATTTAAATTAGAAAGATATAAAGATAGAATAGAACGTGCTTTGCAAAATAGTCATATGTTTAGTGATTTACTTATAACAGCAATGTCTCATATGGGAAATATGAATAAAGAAACTTTAAATTTTTTGCACGAAATCCGAGATGATCAAAAATCTAAAAAAAACGATGAAATGAATAATGTTAAAACTTTTGCAAGACAAATAGATAAATTGCATGGTTTTTCAGATATTATAGGTAATGAAGCATCTAAAGAACAATTAAGAGAAACTGTAGAACAATTAAAAAATTTAAATTTATATAAATCTATGGGAAGTCAAAAGACACCTAAAGGTATTTTATTATATGGACCTCCAGGAACAGGAAAAACTTATTTAGCTGAAGCTTTCGCTAAAGAAGTAGGATTGCCTTTTTTCGCTGTAACATCTTCTGATTTTTCTAAAACATATGTTGGCGAAGGCCCAAGATTGATTAAAAATCTTTTTGATGAAGCTAGAAAAAATTCTCCAAGCGTAATTTTAATAGATGAATGTGAAGTAGCTTTTAAAAAACGTCATAGTGATGGTTTGAGTTCTGATCATGGTAACATCATTACTGCTTTTCTATCACAAATAGAAGGTATTTATTCAGATCCAGAAAAACCAGTTTTTGTCATTGCAACAACCAATTTCAAAGATGATATTGATAATTCTATTTTAAGTCGTTTTAATAAGTTGATTGAAGTTGATTTTTGGGCAGAAAAAGATATAGTTCTTTTTTTAAAAATTATTTCTAAAAATTATAATCTAGATATTAGAGCTTATAAATATTTGGAAAAAATTTCAGAACAAATAATAAATTCTGGCTTAAATGAATTAAGAACTCCTAGAAAATTAATAGACTTATTCGAACAAGCAACTATAACTGCGATTTCAAAACATAAACATTTAAATATTTTACCAATAGATTTACAATTAATAATGGATAGGTTTACAAATAAGAAAAATATTATTAATTGGGATAATCATGAACATATAAAATATGATATAAATGAATTATTAGAAATAAAAGAGTATAAAAATACCCCCATAAAACATCTTTTTGTAGATAGTTTTTTTACTGATGAAGAAAAAAAATATTTTCAATTAATTCAAAATGGTTATTTACAAAATAATAAATTAGTTTATAATAAAGATGCTACAATGCAAACACTAGAAGTAGATATTGATTCAAATCAATTAGAAAAAATAAAAATGTTTTATTCTTCTGAAAATCCTTTGCCTGATAAATTAATGGGTTTTTATTTTATACAAAAACCAGATAGTCCGCAAATAGAAGATATAAAAAATATTTCTACTTTGGAAGAAATTTTAACTCAAGCTATTAAAAATAAAATAAAAAAAATTTATTTTATTTGGGATATAGAAAAAATAAAAAATAATAAAATTAAAATTTATGGATTAATGAATAAATATAAAAATAAGTTTCGTTTTTTAACATTAGATAATGTTTTAATTGAACAATTGTTAGAGATCGGTCAAAATACTGAAAATAATGAGATATTATTTGAACAAAAAATATTACAGTATATAGATAAAATAAAAAATAAGTTAGTTGATGATATTTATAATGTTATTACAATAAATTCAAATTTGAATATTTCAGATTTGAATATTTCAGAAGATTATTTTAACTTAAGAGAACAAATTGAACAAAAGGTTAACGAAACTTTAGAACAAAATGATCACTTTACTTTAGATGAAATAAAAAAAGATATTATTTTTGTTATGAGACATAAATTAAAACAAGAACACAATATGTCTTTAAAAGACAAAATTAGTTATTTAACTAATAAAATCAATTTTAATAAGAAAATATTTGATTTTAATGAAATAGAACAAATGAGAGCACAAATTAATGATATTATTTATAATTATTTTGTTTCAAAATCTAATTATTCTTTAAAAGATATTGAGGATCAAATTAATAAAGTTAAAGATGAATGCACACGAATAATTTTTAATGATAAATGGGCTTTTATATTAACAAAATTAAATATTAATTTTAATTTATATAAAGATAAAATAATAGATATATTGAAGCAAAAAACTCAAAAAGAATTATTTTATCAAGATCTTGAATTAGATGAAATAATTAATATTTTGAATGAAGAAAGTCAAAAACAAATTCAAAATATAGAAAGTAATTTAAATAAAAAGATATTGGACAATATAAATAGATACATCATAGTAGATAAAGAATTTCCAGAGAAAAGTATTTCTAATCAAGAAATAGAGTTAATTCAAAAAGGGGCTATTTTAATTGTTGAAGATGAATTAAAAAAAGAAAATATAAACGAAGAAGAAATATACGAAAAAATAAAGTCTTTTGTCAAAAATTATAAAACAAAACAAATGAATTTTGATGATTCTTTGTCTGATGTATTTTCCTTTATTCAACAAAATTTTTCTTGGTTAAAATTTGTATTAATTATAATTTTTTGTAAATATTTTTTTAGAAAGAAATCTTAATAAAAAAGAAATTTGATAATCAAATTTCTTTTTTTTATGATTAATATATTAATTAAAAAAAATTCAATTTTTGTGAATTATATATGTAAAATACTTTATAATAATTACAAAAAGGTAAGAAGATAAAAATTTAAATTATGTTATAATTTATTATAGAAATTCAAATATTTTAATGTTTATTTTTTTTGAAAAGAATACTGTAAATTTTTTTCATTAATATATGAAAATAATATCATTATAATTTATATTTCAATATCTCTATAATTCAGAATAATTTTATGAACAAAATCATAAAATTTAATAAACGAGGCAATTAATGGTAACTAATTTAGATGACATTTTTAGACAATCAATTTTATATACTAAATTAATAAAAAATAATATAAATAATTTAAAAGAATTAGTTTTAAAAAAACCTAAAACATATGAAAATTTTGTTTTGTCTAAATTAGATCGAATACCTGATAAAACAGAAATTAAATTATATGGCCTGATAATAACAAAACCTGTTATTTCTCGATTTTCCTTTAAAAAAAATACAAAAATTTTTCAGATATTAACTAATGTAAATACTACTTTAAAAGTAATTATTTTTAATAATTTTTTTTTTAAAATTATCCAATTAAATAAAAAAATTTTTATTAAAGGTATATATTATCATAAATATAATACGATTATAGCTTCTTTTTTATCTACGGAATCTAATATAGATAGTAAAATTCAACCTATTTATAAATTAAAAGGTATCCCTGATTATTCATTGCAACAATTAATAAAGAAAGTTTTTCAAAATTCTCAATTGCAAATAAAAGAAACTCTAAACTCAATAATTTTAAAAAAATATAATTTAATAAGTAGACAAGAGGCTTTTAAAAATTTGCATCTTCCTCAAAATAAACAAATGTTAAATAAAGCCATTCAAAGATTTAAATATGAAGAGGCTTTTATTATAATTAAAAGATGGTTTTATAAAATAAAACAATTACCTCTGAAACAACCTTTAAAATATAATATAAGTTATGTTAAAGAGATGATTAATAAAATCCCTTTTCAATTAACTTCGGATCAAAAAAAAATAGTAAATGAAATTTATTCTGATTTTAATAAAAATTATCCTACCCAAAGATTAATCCAAGGAGACGTTGGTTCAGGTAAAACAATTACAGTTTTTATAGCTGCTTTAGGTGTTATTAATTTAAATAAACAAGTTTTAATGATGACTCCTACGGAAATTTTAGCGAAACAACATTATTTGAATTTTAAAAAACTTTTTCCAGAAATTGAATCAATTATTATTACATCTAAAAGTAAACAAAAAAAAGTTTATCAAGAAGAAATTAAACAAAATAAATATAAAATGATTTTCGGAACTCATTTATTATCAAATATAGAATTTTTTCAATTAGGACTTATTATTATTGATGAAACTCATAAATTTGGTACAGATATAAAAAATAAAACTATAAATCAAAGTTTAACATCAGATATTTTATACCTTACAGCAACCCCTATTCCGAAAACTTTAGCCATTATTTATTCTGGTTTATTACAAATTTCTTTATTGACTGAAAAACCTTATTCTCAACAAAATATTATTACTAAACAATGTTCTTTTGATGAGATTGTTCCTTTGTTAAGGCAAAATCAATTACGCAATGAACAAAGTTATGTTATAGTTCCTGCTATAAAAGATAATAAAAAATATTTTAATATTCATAATGTTAATCTTTTTTTAGAAAAACACAATTTAGAACATCTTTATATTTTGCATAGCCAAAAAACAACAGAACTACAAGAAGAAATAATTTTAAATTTTATGCAAAATAAAAAAGGTATTTTATTAGCTACTTCTATTATAGAAGTTGGAATTGATATTTCTAATGTTACAACTATTATTATTTTAGGAGCAGAATATTTTGGTTTAAGTCAATTACATCAATTAAGAGGTAGAGTAGGTAGAAATAATAAACAGAATTATTGTTTTTTAGTTGCCCAAAAAGATAATGAAAGATTAAATATGTTACAAAAAGAAAATAATGTGAGAAAATTAAGTGATTTTGATCTTTATAAAAGAGGTCCAGGAGATTTTTTAGGCAAAAAACAAAGTGGTTTTTTTCAATTTCAATTCTTAGATATAAGAAAAGATTATCCGATAATAAATCAAATTAAAAAAGATTTTGAATATTTAAAAAATAAAAAATAAAAGGTATATTTAATAAAATGATTAAATTAGCTATAGATGCTATGGGAGGCGATTTCGCTCCTGAAATAGTCATCAAAGGCATTGTAAAGGCTTTGATAGAGGAAAAACAATTATATATTAATTTATATGGTGATCAAATTAAAATAAATCATATAATAAAAAATAAAATCGCTTCTTCTTTGTATGATTCAGTTAAAGATAGAATAAATTTTATTCATACTTCTTTTTATCTTTCGATGGATATAAAGAATATAAGAGAAGAATTAAGAGATAATCCAAATAATTCTCTTTTTTTAGCTTTAAAATCGGCTCAAGATAATCAAGTGGATGGAGTAGTTTCCGCAGGGCCAACTCAAGCTTTAGTATTGGCTAGTTTTTTAATAATTAAAACTATGAATTTTATGTCTAGAATAGCTTTAGCACCTATTTTTAATTCTTTAGATAATAAAAAAAGAATGTTAATAGATGCTGGCGCTAATATTGATATTACGCCAGAAAATTTATTAAATTTTGCTATTTATGCTTCTGTAGTAGCAAAAGAATTATTAAATATTGAAAAACCTATAGTTAAATTATTAAATATAGGTATTGAAAAAAATAAAGGCAGACTTTTAGATCAAACAGTTTATAATTTATTAGAACAAGATAATCGTATAATTTTTAAAGGGAACGAAGAGCCTCAAAATATTTTGACTACTGAAGCAGATATTTTAGTTAGTGATGGTTTTACCTCTAATATGATTTTAAAAAGTTATGAAGGATCTTTTCAAAATTCTTTTCAATCTGTTAAAAAAATTTTGACAGGTAATTGGTTTAAAAAAATTATAAGTCGAATTTTATTTGCAAAACAATTTCACAAAATTAAAAAAAAATTAGATGCTAAAGAAACAGGAGGCGCTATGTTATTAGGATTAAAAAAAATTGTAATAAAGGCTCATGGATCTTCTAACGATTATGCTTTTTATAAAGCAATTATGCAAGCTAAAATTTTAATTGAAAAAAATTTTTTAAATAAAATTTATCAAAAATTTAATGTAAAAAAGAGTTAAGAAAAAATATGAATTTAAAAAAATTATTTAAAAGATTAAATATTAAACCTAAAAATATTAATTTATATATTACTGCTTTAACCCATAGTTCTTATGCTAACGAGCAATCATCAAACCATATTAAAATGAATAATAATGAAAGGTTAGAATTTTTAGGCGATTCTGTTATTAATTTTTTAATGGCAAGTTATTTATATAAAAAAAATAAATATAGCGAAGGTACTATGACTAAAAAAAGAGCTCAAGCTGTTTGTATTGACTCTTTATTGATTTACGCTAAAGAAATAAAGTTAAAAAATTATATTTTATTGGGCAAGGGGGAAAAGAAAAGATATGACAATAATTACTCTATTCTATCGGATGCTTTTGAAGCTTTATTTGGAGCTATTTATTTAGATTTAGGATTTAATCAAACTCAAAAGATTTTCCATAATCTTGTTTTACCTTATTTAAAAAAAGTTATTAATATTATAGATTTCAAAACTAAATTACAAGAATTAATTCAAACTAATAGGCAAAATATTCATTATAAAATTGTTTCTGAACAAGGTTTAGCACATGAAAAAGAATTTATAACTGAAGTTTATTTAGAAGAACAATTTTTAGGCCGAGGGATGGGCAAAACCAAAAAAGCTTCTGAGCAAAAAGCAGCACAACAAGCTTTAATTAAAATAGAGAAAGAAAGGAAAATGAAAAATGTTTAAAATTCTTTATGAAGAAGGTGTGTTGAATATTGAAAAAATTTTACTTCGTGAATATCGTAAAATGAATTTAACTTCTCAAGAAGTGATGGTTTTGATTTTTTTATTCGAGCGTTATGAAACTAAAATTTTTTCTTCTTTATTTTTGGCGCAAAAAGCTAATTTATCTAAAAACGAAGTAGAAAATATTTTAGAAGAATTAATTCAAAAAAAATTTTTTGTTTTGTCACAAGATGAAAGAGATAATAAAATTATAGAAGTTTTTGATTTAAATAATACTTTTAAAAAAGTAGAACAAATTTATTTTGAAAAAGCAAAAAATAATAAAATACAAAAACAAAATAAATATATAACCCAAACTATAGAACAAATAGAAAAATTAAAAGGCGAAAATTTAGCATCATATGAATTAGAAATTATAAAAAATTGGTTTTTAGATAAAAATTATTCTTTTGAAGAAATAAATAAATCCATAAATATAGCAGTTTTAAATCAAAAAAAATCAATTTATTATATAGATAGAATTTTAAATCATAAAAATATTTTAAAAATAGAAAATGATGAGAAAGCAGATCAAATTCTTCATAAAATTTTCAATAAAATTAAATAATGTCTTTTTTATAAATATATCAAAATTATGTTATAATGTTAGTATTGAATCTAGAAGTAAAGATTTAATGATTTAAAAAAAATTATTTTTTAGAAATTATTATAAAATTGAAAAGAGAGGATTGAATAATAATGTCAAAAATGAAAGATTTTGTACAATCTAAAAATGGTAAGATAACTATTGGTGTTCTTGTTGCTATTGCAGTATTAACTTCAATCGCTGCAATATTATACTTTTGTGGAGTATTCGGAGGAGGAAAGGCAGTTGACAAAAAACTTATAGAAAAATTTGAAAAAAAAACAGCAATACCTTCTGTAGAATCTGATTATGATAACCAAGACAAAATTAAAAAAGTAGTTAAAGGCTATGAAGACGAATTCACTAAAATTACAGACGCAATCGATGCACATAATAAAAAAGCAAAAGACGCAGACCAAATTCAAGATAAAGTAAAAACATTTGTTAAAAATTTTAAAGACCAAGTTACAAATGAATTTAAAAGTGCTAATGATGTAGCTAAATTTAAAGAAGTTTATAATAGATTAAATTTTCCAAAATTTATAACTGATTTAAAAAAAGAATTAGGCGATATTGTAAAAAAATAATAAATTAAAAAAAGAAATTTTTAAATATAAAAAATAAAAACATTCGAAATATTATTAATTTCGAATGTTTTTTTATTTTATATTTAAAAAATATTGTAAAGATGTGTTTATAAAATTATTAAATAAAGGATGTGGTTTAAAAGGCCTAGATAAAAATTCAGAATGAAATTGAACTCCTATATACCAAATATGATTTTTTAATTCTATAATTTCAGGTAATTGTTCTTCATTATTCATACCTGAAATAATAAAATTATCATCTTGATTAAAAACAGAAATATATTCTGTATTCATTTCATAACGATGTCTATGTCTTTCATAAATTATTTCTTTTTGAAAAATTTCATAGCTTTTAGTATTTTTCTTTAATTGACATGAATATAACCCTAATCTTAAAGTTCCTCCTAAAAGAGAATTTTTTCTTTTTTGACTTATTACAGGGTATAAAGTATCATTATTAATTTCTATAGAGTTAGCATTCTCTAATTTTAAAACATTTCTAGCATATTCAATAACCATCAATTGCATTCCCAAACAAATACCTAAAATAGGAATATTATTAATGCGAGCATAAGTAATAGCTTTTATTTTTCCTTCGATAGCCCTTGATCCGAAACCACCAGGTATTAAAATTCCATGACAATCTTTTAATAATTTAGATATGTTTTCATTATTGATATCCTCTGCATTAATTAATTTAACTTCTATATCAGTATTATGATAATAAGAAGCATGTTTTAAAGCTTCTATAACAGATAAATAAGAATCTTGGACAGAAATATACTTTCCTACTAAACCGATAGTAATTTTATTTTTTAAATTCTGAATTTTATAAATTAATTTTTGCCATTCAGAAATATTAGATTTTTTTAAATTATTTATTTGAAAATGTTCTAAAATAAAATCATCTATTTTTTGTTCATTTAGATTAACGATAATTTTATATAAAATATCAACATCAATATTTTCAAAAATAGCTTTTTCTCTCACATCACATAAAATAGAAATTTTCTTTTTCATTTCGGATGAAATAGCTTTTTCGCTTCTTAAAATTAAAATTTGAGGTTGAATTCCTAAAGATCTTAATTCTTTAACACTATGTTGGGTTGGTTTAGTTTTCGTTTCATTAGAGCTTTTTAGATACGGAATTAAAGTATTATGAATATAAAGAGTATTATGAAATCCTAAATCATAACGTACTTGTCTAATAGATTCTAAAAAAGGTAAAGATTCAATATCTCCGACTGTACCTCCGATTTCTATGATGACAACATCATAATCAATATTAGTATTTTTTATTTCTAAAATTCTTTTTTTTATTTCATTAGTAATATGAGGAATAACTTGAATAGTTTCTCCTAAATATTTTCCTTGTCTTTCTTTATTTATGACATATTGATAAACTTGACCTGTAGTTACATTGGATTCTCTAGATAAATTTTCATCTAAAAATCTTTCGTAATGACCTAAATCTAAATCAGTTTCAGCACCATCGTTAGTAACGAAAACTTCACCATGTTGAGTAGGATTCATAGTGCCCGAATCAACGTTTATATAAGGATCCATTTTTTTCATAAAAACTTTTAATCCACGTGTTTTTAAAATTTGACCTATAGCAGCTCCAATAATACCTTTTCCTAAACCAGAAACTACTCCTCCAGTAATAAAAATAAATTTTTGATTTTTGATATTATTATTATTCATTTTTAGATTTCTTTCTTTCAAAAATTTTAAAATAAAAATATTGACATTAAATGAATATATTAAATATTTATTTTATAACCTAATCGATCCCCGATATTAATTTTGGTTTCTATATTTTTTAGACTATTTTCTATAAAAATTTTTTCAAAAATTACTTTATTTTTTTTAATAAGTAAAATAATAGTCGATCCTCCAAAAGAAAAACAACCTTTTTCTTGACCTTTTTGAAAGCTAGTAATAGGATGATTATTAATTTTACCCACTAATAAAGCTCCAACTTCGATTTGAATTATTGTACTAAAATTTTTTGTTTCTAAAATATTATATTCTCGACTATTTTCATGAAAAACATTAAAATATTTGAAAGCGATTGGGTTGACAGTATGTAATTTACCTTTTATTTTCTTAATATTTTCTTTTTTTTGAATACCATCATCTATAAAAATATAACGATGATAATCAAAAGGTCTTAGTCTTAAAATTACAAAATAACCTTCTAGGAAAGAGGAAGCTAAAGAATTATTTTTTAAAAGATCGCTTAAATGATAATTAACTCCTTTGATAGAATAAATACTATTTTTTGTAATTGGTAAAATGCTTATTTTTCCTTCGCCTGGACTGATAAAAATCGAAGGATCATGACAAAAAGATATTTGTTTGTATTTACGTATAAAAAAATCATTATAAGAAGAAAATTTTTGTTTATTAAATAATTCTAAATTTATATTATTTTTTTTAATTACTTTTTTAAGATGTAATTTAGAAAAAAAAGATTTTAAATACAAACTACATAATAAATTAAAGATTTTTGAAATACAAATTTTTAAAAGTACTCTTTTCCAAAATCTTTTATTTAAATCAGAATATAAAAAATTTTTATTTTTTTCTTTTTTATTAGGCACCGAATTTTTTTCTTTCTTGCATTAATTTATTAATTTATATTTGTTTTTATTAAAGTTAATATTAATAAAAGGAATAATAAAAAAGAAAATATTAAAAAAATAATATTTTTAGGTTTTTTAAATTTAATTTTATTAAAAACAAATAAAAAAGAACATAATATAATAAAAAACAAATATATGAAATAAAAAAATTGTTTAATTTGTTCTTTGAAATAACCATTATCAAAAGATAATATAACATTTTGAGATAAAATTAAAAAAGGAAATATAACAGAAGCTAAAGTAACCGGTAAACCGATAAAAGCTTTTATATTTTCTTTAGGCGTTTTATAATTGATTTTTTGTTCAGCAAGAATATTGAAATAAGCTAATCTAATTAGAACGGCTAAAATATATACAATACTACTTATAAGAAATAAAAAAGAAAATATTTTGTTATGTTTAAAATTGGCGATGTCTTTTAATATTTTAAATTCTATTAAAATTGGCAAAATACCAAAACTAATAATATCCGCTAAAGAATCTATTTGAATGCCGTATTTTTTTTCTTCTATGGAACGTTTCTTTTTTAAATTACTAATAAAACCATCTAACATATCAAAAATGCCAGATAATAATAAACAAATAGATGCATATGTTATAGGATTTAAATTATTACTATCATCCAAAATAATATAAATACCTAAAAAACCTGTTAATGCATTTAAATAAGTTAAATAAACAGTATAATTATAAAATCCTAAAAACATAAATAATATATATCTCCGATTATGAAATGTTTTTTCTAAATTGTAATAATAATATTTTTAGAATAAACAAATTAATAATTTTTTTCTTTATAATATTTTTTATAAAAAAAGAATTATTATAATCACTTATATATATTCTTTTTTTATTTTTTATTATCTTTTGTTAAACTTCGTCAAACACTTCTTCTTCTATTTTATCGTCGTTGTCATCTAAATTATCTTCATTGTCATATAAAAGATCTGAATCTAATTTTTCTTTTTCTTCATTTTCTTCGTTGTCTTCTTGTTCTTCATTTTCTTCGTGTTCTTTATTTTCTTCTTTTTTCAAATCAAAATCTTTAAAATCTAAAATTTCTTTTTCTATATCTTCTGTTTTGATATTTGTTTCTTTTGTCTCTTTATCGTTTGGATCTAAAAAGTACTCTTGATCCCATAAATTTAAATTATTTTTTTTGATATCCCATAAATCATTGCCACAAAAAACAAAAAGTCCGCTTGAAACAATATCTAAATATAATTGTGAAAAAGTATCTATATCTTTTAAATTAATTTTTTTAATTTTGCAAACATTTTTGATTAATTCTTGAATAGACATTGGCGCTTGATTTTTTAATAAAATTTGATAAGAAATATCAATCATAGAATTTGATTGATCGATATTTTTGTTATTTTTGTCCAAAATTTTTCATCTCCTTTGATAAAAAAAATATTTGTTCATTTTTTAAAATTAAAATTCATAATCTTTCGAAACTTTTGTAAGTAAATCTTTAGAAGCTTTTTCAACTTGTTGTAACACATCATTAAAAGATAATAAAATACTTTCTTGCATTAAATCTAAATTTTTACATAAATCTAAATTTTTAATAAAAACATCAATTACTTGTTTTGTTCCTTGCATAACAATAACAATATCTCCGATTTGTGATGTGAATTCTCTAGATTCTAATTTTTTTTGTTCTATATCAATATTTTCTTGAATTTTTTTTAATTTATTTAACATATTCATATTCAAAAAATCCTTTTAATTAATAATTTCTACTTTTTCATAAGTAAATAAATCCCTGGCTAATTTGACAATAGGGGATTGATTTTGTTCTATATTTAAAACTGAATTTTGTTCATAAAAATCAGTTTTAAAATGAGATAAGTCTAAATCTTTTTTATCTTGAGTTTCTAAAAATTTTAAATAAACAGGTTGTATTATGTTTTCCCAATCTTTATTTAAAACTACAAAATATTCATTAATTAATTTTTGTTTTGTATTTAGAATTTGTTTAATTTTAGTTCTAATATCATTTTTTAATAGCTGTTTATATTCTATTTCGTCTCTACATGACAAAAGAATTTCTTTATTAAAATTTATTAATAATACTTTAGAATTATATAATAATTTAGCGATATTAGCTAATTTAGGAATAGGATAATTTTCTAGTTTTTTCCAACCTTTACAAATTATATCTTTGGTTGAATCATCTGGACATTTTAAAATATTAATAATATTATTTAAAATAGCTTGTTTTAAAGTTATTTCTTTTTCATTTATATCTTTTTTAGACAAAATAGGTAAATTATTTTCTATTTTTTTATTTCTTTTTGTTATTTCATTTGAATTTGGGTTTTTAATCAAATATTTGGATTTTTTTAAAAACTCATTCATTTGAATAAAACTAATAATTAATAAATTTTTTTTATTTTTAGATAACATTAAATTATTTTGTAATTCTAATAATTTTTGAAAAAAAAGGTCTCTTTCGTCGATATTTAAATTTGAAAACAAATTTAAATTTTGATTAGTATTTTTTAAATAATTCATTAATGTTTTTTGAACAAAATCAATGAAATCCTTTAAAAAAAGAACATAATTTATATTTGAATTAAAAATTTCTTCTAAAAAAGAAATAAGAACATTTATATTGTCTTCGAATAAAAGTTTAAATAAATTTTGTATATTTGCTTCAGGAACGATCCCTAACATTTCTACAATATCTTTTTCTTCGATAATATTATTTGTATAAGAACTGACTTTATCTAATAAATTAAGAGCATCTCTTAAACTTTCATTAGAATAAAAAGAAATTTTTTCTAAAGCTTTTTCTGAAATAGGTATATTTTCTAAAGAAGCTATTAATTTTAATTTTTTTTGAATATCTTCAGGAGAAATATTATTTAAATAAAAATATTGAGCACGAGATAAAATGTTTTTAGGAATTTTATTAAATTCGCTAGTGATTAAAATAAAGACTATGTTAGTTAATGGATCTTCTAAAATTTTTAATAAAGCATTAAAAGCGTTTGAAGATAAAACGTGAATTTCATCAATAATATAAACTTTATATTTTAATAAATCAGATTTATAACATAATTTATCTTTTAAGTTTCTGATATCATCTATTCCGCTATAAGATGCTCCATCAATTTCAATAAAATCTAAAGTATTTTTTTGATCTATAGCGAAACATGTTTTGCAATAATTTTGATTATCATTATTTTTTGAACAACAATCTTCTGTTTTAAGAAAAAAAGAACAATTAATAGCTTTAGCTAAAGCTTTCGCTAAAGTAGTTTTTCCTACTCCTTTATCACCGCTAAATAAATAACAATGATGAATTTTTTGATGTTTGATAGCATTTTTTAAAGTTTGTATAATTGTTTGTTGTCCGATTATATTTTTAAAGTTTTCAGGTCTATGTTTGCGATATAAAGTTATATAATTCATATTTTTTTATAAGGCATCCTTTTTTTTATTTTGCGCAATATAAATTTATAAAGTTTGAAAAAATAATATTTATAAAAAAATAATTTTTATTTTGTTTAATAAAAAAATTAAAATTTCAAAATTAATTTTCGCCAGCAATAGTTAAATCTCCTACATAAACGCTAGGACTTCCGAAACCTGATGTTCTAAACACTAAATCATTGGCTATATCTTTTAAATTTAATAAAATATCAAAAAAATTACCTGAAATAACAAGCATTTTGACAGGACTAGTAATTTTACCTTGTTCTATTTTGAAACCAGCCGCTTGAAGACTAAAATCACCACTAATATTATCGATACCTGCGTGTAATCCGATCAAAGAATCAATATAAACTCCTTTTTCAATAGGTTTAATCATTTCTTTAAAAGTTTTATCACCTTCTTTTAAGTAAAAATTAGTCATTGAAATAGAATTGTCAAAACTGTTACCACTAGGTTTTGTATTAAAAAGAAGTGAAGATTTTAAATCGTGTATAAATTCTTGAAAGATGCCTTCTTTAATAATGTTTTTGGTATAGCAAGCTACGCCTTCATCATCAAAACCATATTGAAAAAAAGCTTTATCACATAAAGGATCGTCGATTAAAGTAACTTTAGAAGAAGCTATTTTTAGCCCTTTTTTATCTTTTAATTTGCTTAAATTATAATAAGCTCTCATTCCATTAAAGATACTACTAAATTTATTTAAAAATTTAGCAAAAATTTTATTTGAAAAAACAGTAGGATAAGTTTGAGATTCTAAAGATTGAGATGTTAATT
Organism: Brinjal little leaf phytoplasma; assembly: GCF_978563805.1. Lineage (NCBI taxonomy): Bacteria > Bacillati > Mycoplasmatota > Mollicutes > Acholeplasmatales > Acholeplasmataceae > Candidatus Phytoplasma > Brinjal little leaf phytoplasma. The sequence continues at coordinate 31,503 of NZ_CEAFKD010000002.1, read as the reverse complement.
TTTTTTCTCCTAAAGATATTATTTTTTCAGCATATTTAGGAACATCAATTTCATTAAAATCTTTAACTGTGAAATTTTCTAAAATTTCTTCTATTTCTTGATTTTTCTGAAAAATACAAGAAGCGGAAATTGTTAAAAAACTAGCTTTTTCTTTTAAATTTACACCTTTAGAATTAACTATTCGTTTTTGAAAATAATTTTCACTATAAGAAATACTATCTATTTTTTTTAAAAAAATACTTCGGGATAATTCTTTTTCTAATTGAAACATTAAATCATATTTTTTTTGAATATTAATTGTGTCAAAATCAAAATTAGAATCTTTAACTTCAGGATAAACAGGTGACCCCTCAAAAACAAGATCTTTTTCTTTTCTATTTAAAACTGATATTTGATTTTTAAGAATTTTTAAAGTTTCGTTCATTTTGTTTTCATCTATTTTTTCTAAATAGATAGAAGATTTTATATTTTTATATAAACCTTTTATAGTTACTGTTTGAAGATCACTTTTAATATGTTCATGAATTTTACCATCCTCTAAAGTAATCATTTTGTCTTTGTTATCATTAGTTAAAATTTCTAATGCTTCAAAACCATTTTCTGTAGCTGTTTGAAACCATTTTTTATAATTTATATTATTATTAATCATTATTTTTTGCTTCCTCCAACAGTTATTTCTGTAATTCTAATAGTTGGTTGTCCTAAATCTACAGGTACATAACCTGAAACAGAACCGCAATATCCTTGTTTTAAAACTAAATCATGAGCAACACGGTCTATTTTTAATAAAATATCTTGTCCTTTTCCGATTATCATCATGCCTTTTACAAATTTGGTCAATTTGCCATTTTCAATTAAATATCCGGATTTAACTTTAAAGTTGAATTCTCCTGTAGTAGGAGTAACTGTTCCACCACCAAAACTTTCAGCATAAAGACCATATTTAGTATCTTTTATAATTTGTTGAGGATCATCTTTGCCGGCCACAATATAAGTAGAATTCATTCTAGAAGTTGGTGAGTATTTATAAGATTGTCTTCTGGAAGAACCAGTAGGTTTCATTTTCATTTTTAAACTATTACGATAATCAATTAAATAATTTTTTAATATTCCTTTTTCAATTAAAAGGTTTTTTTGAGTCGGGTGCCCTTCATCATCAAAATTTACTTTACCCCAAGAATTTTCAATAGTTCCATCATCATAAGCAGTTACAATGTCTGAAGCTATTTTTTGATTTATTTTATTACAAAAGGGCGAAAGCCCTCTAGCGACGGAAGTAGCTTCTAAAGAATGTCCGCAAGCTTCATGAAAAATAACTCCCCCTTCGCCATTACTTACTATTACAGTCATATTTTGAGGTTTAATTTGTTCAGCTGTTAGTAACATAATTGCTTTTTGCGCTACTTGTTTGGCTTTAGCTTCAAAATCAATAATATTAAAAAGTTCTAAACCCATTGAACGTCCTTCGTTGTTATAAAATTCTTCCATATTTTGCCCATCTTTTGCGATAGCAACCATAGAACAATTAATATAAGGACGAAAATCTTTTTGATAAACACCTTTAGAATTAGCAATTAAAATATTTTGTTCTTTTTCTTCTAAATTAATTATACTTTTTATAATTTTTTCGTCATATTCTTTTATAATTTGAGATAATTTCATTATTTTAGTAATTTTTTCAGAAACAGACCAATTATTAAAAGGAATTTTAATGTTATTATCTATTTTTTTGGATTCTCCAAGAGGAATAATTTCTACGATTTTTTTATTTTTGTTTTCATTAGGATATTCTTCTATCAAAGACAAAATATTTTTATGATTTATTTTATTAGTATAAATATAAATTTCATCCGTTTCTTTTAATAAACGAATTCCTACTCCATAAACATTTCCTGTTTCATATTTAATTACTTCTTTATTCATAATTTTTAATGTAGTAGAAACTTTGTCTTCGAAAAATAATTCAACAAAATCAAAACCTTTCTTTAAACCTTTTTGTAAAATATCTTGTATTTCTTTTTTAGATAACATAAAAAAATAAACTCCTTAAATTTGTTTATATATTGTTTTTATTATTTTTTCATTTAAATAATAAAAAATAAAATGAAATAATTTTATTTTTTAATAAGTTTTAATTATTAAAAAAATTATTTATTTTGGATATGCAAAAGTTTATCTTTGTAATAAATATTATTTTGGGATTGAATTTGTTTAGCTAAAAAAGAAGGAATTTCAAAGACAGTTTTGTTATAAAAATGTTTTATATTACCGATATTTTTACTATAAATATTAAATTTTTCTTTTAATAGTTTTAAAAGTAATGATGGATTGATATTGTCGTCTTTTCCTAAGTTAATAATTAATTCTATCATAGGTTTTTTACCGAATTTATTATTACTGTAATTATTATTAGAATTATTACCGTAATTATTATTCATCCTATTAAATCTATTTGAATTATTATTTTTTTTAATGTAAGAACTTTGAGAATTATTATTTTGCCAAATGTTTGGTTCTTCTATATGTTCGTAATTCTTCTTTTTAGGCGCTAAATGTTCTAAAAGAGCTCCAATAATTTCTTTAGGATCTTTTTGTTTTAATAAATCATCAACAAAAGGATTTTCTTTTATTGTTTCTTTTTGTTGTTCTTCCATTAAATGTAAAATTTCGTCTTGAAAAAATTTATTTTGTTTTTCGCGAACTTCTTCTATCGAAGGAATACTTAAATGAGTTATTTTTTCTTTTAAATAATTCATTAATTTTTTAAATTGAAAAATTTTTCTTAAACTTACAAAAGTATATGCTGAACCTGTTTTGCCAGCTCTACCCGTTCTTCCAATTCTGTGTACATAAACTTCTTCTTCGTGAGGCAAATCATAATTGATAATCATTGTAATGTCTGAAATATCTATTCCTCTAGATGCTACATCGGTAGCAACTAAAATTTTAATATTTTTTTGTCTAAAATTATTCATAACATAATGTCTTTGGTTTTGTTTTAAATCTCCGTGAATAGCATCTACTAAAAAATTTCTTTCTTGTAAATAATTTAAAATTAAATCCACATCTTTTTTAGTATTTGCGAAAATAATTACAGAATCTGGGTTCTTTTGATCTAAAAGACGAACTAAAAGTTTATTTTTATCAAATTCTTTTACAATAAAATAAAATTGCTCAATTGATTTAACAACAATTTGATCTTGTTTAGCTTTTAAAATTTTAGGATTTTTTTGATATTTAGTAGCTATTTCTTTAATGAAAGGAGGCATTGTAGCTGAAAATAAAACAGTTTGTCTTTCTTTTGGAATGTTAGATAAGATAGTTTCTAAAGCTTGTTGGAATCCCATTTTTAACATTTCATCTGCTTCATCTAAAGTTAAAATTTTAACTGATGATAATTCAACTTTTTTTCTTTCTAGTAAATCTATCATTCTACCTGGAGTAGCAATAACGATTTGTGGTTTTTTATCTAAAGCTTGGAATTGTTTTATATAAGACTCTCCTCCATAGACAACAACAGTTTTGATTTCAGGATAGAATTTTAATAGTTTTTGAATTTCTAAAAAAACTTGTAATGCTAATTCTCTCGTTGGACATAATATTAAAGATTGAACTTTTTTTATTTTAGGATCGATTTTTTCAATTATAGGAATACCAAAAGAAAAAGTTTTTCCTGTTCCTGTTTGAGATTGAGCTATAATATCATTCCCTTTTATAAATTCAGGAATAACTAAAGCTTGAATTTGTGTAGGATTTGAAAATTTTAATTCTTCTAAAGCATCCTCAGTTTGTTTTAATAAATTTAACTCTTTAAATAAAATACTCATTTCTTTTTTCCTTTATATTATATATTCAAAAATAAAATATTTATTTTTATTAAATAACATTTTTTTATTTAATTTTATTCTTCAATCAGACAATTATTTTAATTTATTTATTATTTTTAATATTTATAGAAAAAAAATAAATAAATTTATTTAAAATTAAATTATATTATTTAAAATTGTATTTTTGAATAAAAATATAATATAAATTTTAGAAAAAAACATTTTATATTTCGTTTAAAAACTCAATTAAATTTATAAAAATAAATTTTTATTATATTATATGTTGTGATCCAAAAATATTAACTTTAATTTTAATAAAAAAATAATAAATTTATATTTATATATGTCTAAGTCAAATAAATACCTTTCTCTAAATTATACATTATTTTATTAATAAAATAATAATTTTAACATTCTATTTAAATTACTTACATTTTTTTATTAAATAAAATTTAATTTAATTTATTATTGAAAAAATATTTGTTTAGTCCTAATATAGAAGTAAAAAAAATTAAATTATAAAAAATTTTAATAATAATTAAAAGTTATTTTTATATATTTTAAATAATTGGAGTAAAAGTTTGAAATGAACTAAAAGCAATAAAAATATTTATTTTCGTTTGACTCATATGAAAATGAATATTTTTAAATTATAATTATTGAAAAAAAGATATAAAAAAAGATGTTAAATGATGAATAAAATTAAATAAATAGATTGTGAAATTGATATTATTTTAAAAAGAAAAAGATCAAAAAGTTACTATTTTTGAATGTAAATGGATTGATAAAAAAATATGTTTTAATATTATTAAACAATCGGAATTCAAAAAAAGAATATTTAAATAAAATGGTTATGTTTCCAAATTAATGATATTAAATTAGGTTTTTTTTCTAAAAATGGTTTTGACGATGAAACGGCAAAATATATAATCGAATATCTTTGTTTTAAACCTGAAGATTTAATAATATTGATTAATTCAAAAAATTTTATTTTTTTATGAAAATATTTTATTATGTAGATTTTTTGGATTCAGTTAAGAAAGATTTTATGATTTGATAAAAGTTTATGTTATTAATATTGAAGTATTTCAAAATATTTATAAATTTTTTGAAATACTTTATTTTTTTTGTATTATATACAAGATCAATTTTTTTAATATTTTTTTAAATATTTAAAATCAAAGCCGAAGAGTTATAAAAAATTTTAAATTCTTTGAATTAATTTTTAATGACTAATATTTTTTGTTTTTATTATAATTAAATAATTAGAAAACTTAAATATTATTTAAAAATTTTTTTTATTTTTAGCTATTTAATTGTTATAAATTTTTCAATTATTTAATTTTAAAATAAAACTTTATGCACCACAAAACACTTTAAAATTTTTTTATTTATATTTTGGAAAAAATAATAGTGGTTTTGTGTTTTTTTGTTATGTTTATTTTTTGAATAAAGTAAATATAATATAAATTTTGAATTTTTTTGATTTTTTTATCTAAAAAACTATGTATCGATTTAAAAAATTTATAATTTTTTAGAGATAAACGTTGTATTTTTTTAATTTTTATTATTAAGCGTTAAAATATAAATTTTGAAATCACTAAGTTATATTAATTAGTAATTCGTTATTAATTGATTAAGAAAGTATTTTGCAAAGAATAATGTCTATTAAAAAACAATCATTACATAATTATTTTTATTGTTTTATATTTGTTATATTTTTAAGTTTTTTTATTTTTTTAAAATTTATGGAACTACTTTAAAGCCTGATAATGACAAAACTATTATTTATAAATATAAAATTATTGTAAAAGGCGAAAAAGGAGACAAAGGGGAGGAACTAGGAATACCAGGAGAACAAGAAAACCAGGCAAAGTAGGAAAACGAGGAAAAAGAGAAAAAGAAGATCTTAAGGAGCATCAGGCGTTAAAGGAGACAAAGGTTATACAAGGACCACCAGGTAATAGAGCAAAGTTATATACCACAAGGGGTTTTAAAAGGAATAGAAGTAGGAGGAGAACACCACTAGGAAATCATAGAATAACCAGGAAAAGCAAAATAACCAGAAGAATAACCAATAATATATTGATAAGTTAAAACAAAAAAAACACAAGGTAGTATAAATTTTTCAATCGAAAACAAAATAAGGTGTTATGAGTCGTTATTCTCACCTTCTTTTAAATGGCTATGCAAATAAGTGATAATAATTATCTGTGTTGTGTTTTACCCAGAAGAATTTTTTATCTATTTTAATAAAAATAATGATGGCTATTATTCATAATAATTTTTGTTTTTAATAATCAATTTTTTTATTTATTATTTATACAATAAATACGTTTTTTTTCAGTTTTTTGTTATAATAAATTTGATAATTTATAATCAAAATATTTAATTTATTTATTGTTCTTAAGATAAGAATCATTGTGAATTATTTTCTTTTAATTTGGATTTCTTAAAGTTATTATTTTTTTTAATTGATTTTTTTCAAAGGAATTTTTATTTTTTTAAAAAATTTATATTATAATTAGTAATTATTTCATCATTTTTGTACAAAATATTTTAATTATTTTATTATGATATTTGTTTTATCTTTTTCGATACATTATAAATTTATTAAGGAATTTTTATGAAAAAAAATATAAATATAATTCAATTAAAAAAATTAAACTTTAGTTCTCTTTTTATTTCCATTTCTTTAGTTTTATTTCAAATAAATTCAATATATTTGAAGAGTCAAGTGAAAATGCCTTTTATTTATTCTAATTATTGGATTTTTTGGCATTTACCTTTATTTTTTATAGGATTGTTTTTTTCCGTGCGCGATACTTTAATTTTTCTTTTTATTTATATGTTTATTGATGTTAGTTTGTATTCATGCCCTAAATATATTATAGAACTTGCAGCATTAAATTATGAGGGCAATATTACTTTAAAATTTTTTAGACTTTTATCCTTAATTATATTAGGATCTTGCATACCTATTTTAACCCATATATTTGTTTCTATTTTTATAAATTGTCGTAAAAATAATTATAAGAAAATATTTTTTTGTTTTTGTTTAATTGTTTTGTTGCAAAGTATTTCTAGGACTTTTAATGGTTATTTTAATTATTTACCATATCTTATAGAAAATTTTAAAGAAAGCGATTTTATTTCAAACTTTATCCAAAATTCTTCTTTTAACATATTCATATGTCTTTGGGGATTGAATTTGATTCCTATTTTTATTTCAAATTTTTTAAATTTTATTGTTTTTTTTATTATAAAACCTAGAATTATAAAAATTTATGAATTATATTTTCAAAATTATTCTTTTAAATGAGGATTAAATTTTTTGTTCTTAATCATATCAATTTCTTTTTTATAAGGGGGTAAATTTTTTATAAAAGGAGTTTCTAAAATTTTAGGTAAGTGTAAAAAATCGGAATAATAAATAATTTTTATTAAAGCATCAAATCCTATTTGACCATAACCTATATTTTCATGTCGATCTTTTTTGCTGCCTAAATCATTTTTAGAATCATTAATATGAAAAAGAGTTAAATATTTTAAGCCGATAACATTATTAAATTCTTCTATAACTTCGGTAAATTTATTTTTAATATCATAACCTGCATCAAAAACATGACAAGTATCAAAACAAACACCGATTCTCTCTTTGTTTTCTATTAAATCAATAATATCTTTTAATTCTTGGAAACAAGAACCTATTTCTGTGCCCTTTCCGGCCATAGTTTCTAAAGTTATTTTATTTTTTAAATGATTTGTATTTTTTAAAATTTTGTTAATTCCTATTGAAATGAATTTAATAGCTTCTTTTTTGGTTTGTTTTAGATAATTGCCAGGATGTAAAACTACTTGAGGAATTTGTAAATGAGCGAATCTTTTTAATTCATCAGTTAAAAAAGAGATAGCAAAATTTCTTTTTTCTAAAGAAGGATTAGCTAAATTAATAATATAGGGGGCATGACCTGATAAGTCATTTAGAGAAATTTTGTTTTTTTTCATTTCTATTAATGTTTCTTGGATGTAAGTTTGATAGATATTTACTCTTTTAGTATTTTGAGGAGGTCCTGAATAAATCATAAAAGTATTAGAACCAAAAGATAATGCTTCCTTAAGAGCATTTAAATAAAATTCAGGGCTTTTAAATGATACGTGACTGCCTATTTTAATCATTTTTTTTTAGATTTTGAAACCTTTCTTTTTATTTTTTGAATAAATTAAATCAGTTTTTTTCTTTTTATTTTGAATAAAATTATTTTTTTTAGCAGAAGAAAATCTTTTTTTAGGTATATTTTTTTTCACTTCTGTTTCGATTTCACGAAAACTATTTTCAGTTAATGTTATTTTTTGAAACAAAATATTATAATTTTTTTGAATTTTTGTTAAAGAAGGTTGATCTTTTTCATCATAAAAAATAATTACTTTGCCTTCTTTTCCCATTCTTCCTGTTCTTCCGCTGCGATGCTGAAAAAATTCTAAATTTTTAGAAGGCAAATCATAATTAATTACCCATTCAATGTCTAAATCTAAACCTCTAGCTATTAAATCACTAGCCAAGATATATTGATATTTATTTTTTTTAATTTCTGTCATTAAATATTTTCTTTGTTTTGATTTTAAATCAGAGGAAAAATTCAAAATATTCATTTGATGCATTTTTAAACAATTATATATTTTATTTTGTTCTTCTTTTTTAGAAATAAAAATTAAAGCAGAATAAGGATTTAAATTTTTCATTAAATGTGTTAAATCATTTAAGCGCTTGTCTAAAGAACTTTTTAGAAGGTAATATTTTAAATTTAATTTTTGTTGAGAAGTTATATCTAAAAATAAAGATTTTCCAAAATATTTTTGAATAAATGGGTTCATATTATTTGTGATGGAAGCTGAAAATAATAAAATTTTCGGTTTCCATTTTGTTAATAATAGATCTAATGAAGATAAAGATTTTTGTTCAAATAAAGTATCTGCTTCATCTAAGACTAAAAAAGAAGATTTATAAATGTTTAATTTTTTGAAAATGATTGTATACTCGATTAATTTATTTAAAGTAGTTATGATTAAAGGAGGTTGTTTTTTTTCTAAACTTTTTAATATTTTTTCTTTATTCATTCCTCCATAAAGAATTTTGACTTGAGAATTTCTTTGTTCGATTTCTTTAAGCATTTGAAAAACTTGGAAAATTAATTCATTAGTCGGAACAATAATAACTGCTTGAATTATATTTTTGTCCCAATTAATTTTGCTTAAAATTGGTAATAAATAAGCATGAGTTTTTCCTGTACCTGTAGGAGCGCTGCCTACCAAATGATAAGGTTTGTTAAAATGCATGAATACTTCTTTTTGAATTGGAGTTATCTGTTGAAAATTTAATTGTTTTAATTTATTTTTAATATAATTTTCCATTTTTTTATCCTTTTTGATGAAAATAAATAATTTTTAGTATTCTTTTCATTTATATAATTTTATATATAATATAAGTATATATAAAAGTTTGAATTTTGATTTTGTTTTATTTAAATAAGTTTAATTGAAAAATTGATATTTGAGAACAAAAATATTCTTTTATTTTAAAAAAGAAATGAGGTTTAAAAATGAAAAAAAAATTTAATCATAAAAATAAGCAAAAATCAATAAAAAAAAGCAATTCTTCTAATTTGCCGAAAAATAAAGTATCTTGGGTCAGTAAATTCTTTTTAATAATTTTAATTTTTATTTTTCTTTTGCCTTTTTTATTTGGTTTATTTAAATTTATAGAATATATTATCAAATTATCGAAATAAAAAAAGATTTCTTCAAGAAATTAAAAAAAACGAGCTTTTTTTAAAGCTCGTTTGTTTTATATTTATTTTTTCGAACATCTTCATAAATTAAATGCAAAATCTTATTATTGAATTTATATTGTTTATCATCGTTTAAAGTGGAATATTCTTTACTAATTTCAATAGCTTCGTTAATAATAATTTTATGAGAATTTTGTTGTTCTAATAATTCCAAAGTAGCTAATCGAATAATTGCTTTATCTACTTTATTTAATCTATTTATTTCATATCCATATAAACTTTTATTAATGATTTTATCAATTAAACAAATATTTTTTATAATGTATTTTAAAATAAAAGGATTTTTAACTTCATTATTTTGATTTAATTTTTCTTGATACAAATCATATTGATCTTGATAAAAATCGTATTGGTATAAACTAATAATAATACCAAATCTTATTTTTTTCATTTTTTTGGGCAACATAAAAATATTTTTTTAATTATAATAACCTATCATTTAAATTTTTGAAGATAAATTATGTGAAAGCGCTTTGTTTAAATATTGTTCTACTTGTGACCAATTAATAACATTGTAAAAAGCTTCTATATAGTCTATACGACGATTTTGATAACTTAGATAATAAGCATGTTCCCATATATCTATACCTAATAGAGGATGACCGACATTTAAAACTGTATTTTGGTTAGGAGTATTAATGATTTTTAAATTATTTTGAAAATCACAAATTAACCATGTCCAACCGCTACCAAAAAGACTTTTTGCTTTTTCTGTGAATTGATTTTTGAAATGTTCTAAATTACCAAAAGTTTTTTTAATTAATTGGTTTATTTGGAAAGAGTCATTTAAAGTTTCATTTAATTTTAAGATAGTCCAAAAAAAAGAATGATTAAAGTGCCCTCCTCCATTATTTAAGACTATTTTTTGAATTTCTTCATTTGGCAAAGAGGATACATTTGTTAATAGATCTTCTAAATCTTTATTAAAAATTTTGTATTTGTTTAAAACGGTATTTAGATTATTAATATAAATCTGATGATGTTTAGTGTGATGAATGTCCATTGTTTTAGCATCTATAAAAGGTTCTAAAGCGTCATATGAATAATTTAATTTTGGTAATTTAAATAAAACTTCGTTTTTCATGAGTTAGATTTATTTCCTTTCTTGAAAATAATACTTCTATAATTATTTATTATAATTTTTTTTATTAAATAATAATGTTAAGATGAAAATTAAATTTCAATTATTATTTAAATTACAACACTCTTATTATATAATAATGTTATAAAAATATAAAGTGTTGTAAAAATCTAAATAAGTTATTTTGAATGATTATTTTTTAATATAAATTATTAATAAAAGAATTTTTTATGATGAAAATGTTTTTAATAAAAAAAGATTGACACGAATTAAGGATCATAATATAAATCTTATGAAAAATAAAAAAAATGCTTTATTTTGGTTATATAATCAAGATAAAAATCAAGACAAAATAGATTCTACTTTTTTTAATTTGTACGAAATAAAAGCTTTACTGAAATTATTAAATAATCCAGAAAAAAAAATAAAAGTTATTCATGTGGCAGGAACCAACGGCAAAGGTTCTACTGTTTATTATTTAAATGGTTTATTACAAACTAAATTTAAAAAAGTAGGTATTTTTGTTTCGCCTCATATTGAAATATTTAATGAAAGAATTCAAATTAATTCTCAATTCATTTCTGATGATGATTTAATCAAAATAATAAATAAAATTAGACCTTTAATAAGTTATTTAAAACAAAATAATCTTGCTGGCGGTAATATAACTTATTTTGAAATTTTAACCGTTATAGCTTTTGAATATTTTTATTATAAAAAAATTGATATTTGTATTATAGAAGTTGGTTTGGGCGGCGAATTAGATAGTACTAATGTAGTAGAACCTATTTTGACAGCTATTACTACAATTGGTAGAGATCACGAAAGATTTTTAGGCCATAATTTAAAAAAAATTGCCTTAAAAAAAGCAGGTATTATTAAATATAAAATTCCGATAGTTACTGGAAATATTTCTAATATACCTTTAAGTGTGATTTGTGAAAAAGCTAAAGAAAAACAAGCTATTCATTATAAATTTAAAAAAGATTTTTCAATATTTTATTATGGTTTATATAAATGGCATGAGTATTTTGATTTCCGAAATAAAAATTTTAAAATAAAAAAATTAAACACTCCTTTAATAGGTTATTATCAACCGGAAAACGCTTCTATGGCTATTCAAATATTTATTTTAGTTTGCGAATTACAAAAAATTAATTTTACCCGATTAAATATTATTCAAGGATTTCAGAATATTCATTTAAGAGCTAGAATGGAAAAATTACGAGATGAGCCTTTAATTTTTTTAGATGGTGCTCATAATGTTCATTCTATTAAAAAATTAGTTCAAACGATGAATAAAAATTTTATTAATTATAAGATTGATGTTTTATTTACTGCTTTAAAAGACAAGAATATCCTGGATATGTTAAAGCGATTAACTTTGTTAGACAAAGCAAATATTTATTTAAGTGAATTTGAACATTTAAAAAGTCTTCGTTTAAACCCAAAATATAACAAAGTAAATATTCATAAAATATTTAATATTTCTTGTTGGCAAAATAAAGTAAAAGAATTTATAATTCAAAATTCACCTAATAAATTACTTTTAATAGTGGGTTCTTTGTATTTTGCTTCACAAGTACGTCATTTTTTAATGAATTTAAATAAAAAAAATAAATAATTATAATAAATGTTTCAACATCAAAGTATTTAATATAGTATTTAATTTAAATTAAAATAATTATAATAAAAAATATATTTTTTGGCAAATATTTTCATTTTTTTTATTATAATTTAATGAATAATTTATTTAACATAAAATTAAATTAAATTTGTAAAATTTAATGATGCAAAAACAATAATATAAAAAATTTTATAAGGAAGTATTAATTTTTTTTACAAAAATATATTTAAAGATGTGTTGGGATAATTATTACTTTAAATATTAAATTTATTAATATATAATATTTGTAGTAATATTTTTATTTTTTTGTAATATTAAAATAAAATATTTCGATATATTATAATGGAAAGGATAAAATAATCCGATGTTCAGAGATAAAATTAAAATAAATTCTGGTTTAGAACAGATTAAAAATGATTTTTTTACTGTTTCTCAATCTAATATTATTTACCAGAATAGAGTAACACGTAAAGGTATCGCTATAAAAACAATTTTATTGTTATTAGTTTCTGCTTTATCTGCAGGGATAGCTTGTTATTCTTTAGGTACTTATAATTTTTTATTCTTATGTTTTTCATTGGTAACTTTTATATCTTATCGATGGGGAATTAGTTCTATATCAAGTTCTAAAATATGTTCCTTTGTTTATTCGATTTTTAATGGTATTTCTATAGGTTTTCTTTTAGATATATTGAGAATACGTTACGGGAATTTTGCTTTTCAATTGGCTGCATTAGCTTTATTTTCTACTTTTTTCATTTTTTTGGTTGTATCTTATTTGTATTATAATGGATCTTTAGTTTTATCAGCTGATGCTCCATTAGTAAAAAATATGTATTTGATTTTTTTGGTATTATTCGGAGTAGAAATATTTTATTTTTTTGTTTTACTAATTGAATTTTTTTTATTTAGCGGATCTCAAAGTACTTGGTTTTCAATTTTTTTTAATACTTTTTTAGTTATCCCTATTAATTTATTTGTTATATGTTTTTCTGTAGTTATTTTGATTTTACATTTTAATTATGTTGAAGATATGGTTATGAATAGCATGCCAAAAAAATATGAATGGCAATTGTCTTTAGTTTTTACTTTTCTTTTCATATCTATTTTTATAAGAATATTAGATATTTTAATTCGTTTAAAAGAATTATTTAGAGAAAAAGATTAGAAAATAAATTAATTTATTGTTAATGAATAATTTGAATTAAAAATAAAAAAGAAATGTCGAAAATTATAAATAAACAAAACAATTTTATGTTTTTTTATTTTTGCATTTTTTTATAGAAAGTGAGTTTTTTAAATGTCAACAAAAATACGTTTACAACGTTTCGGTAATCATAAAAGACCTTTTTATCGTATAGTTAGTACGGCGTCTCATAATAAAAGAGATGGTAAATTTTTAGAAATTTTAGGTACTTATGAACCATTTCGTAATTCAGTTAATATAAATTTGGAAAAAGTTGAAAAATGGTTATCTTTTGGTTCTCAACCTACCAAAACTGTCGAAAGTTTATTAAAAAGAGCTAAACGACAAAATAAATTAATTTCGAATAAATAATGAAATTCGATATTATTACTATTTTCCCAAATTTTTTCGATAGTTTTTTGAATAATTCTATTATAAAAAGAGCTCAAGAAAAAAAACAAGTTCATATTAATATTTATGATTTGAGGGATTATAGCCAAAATAAGCATCGTCAAATTGATGATACTCCATATGGCGGAGACAACGGCATGTTATTGTCTTTTCCTCCTTTTTATGAATGTTTGCAAAAAATAAAGAAAAATGAACAAACAAAAATTATTTTATTATCTCCCCAAGGTCATTTGTTAAATCAACAAAAAGCTATAAAATATTCACAAAATTATTCTCATTTTATAATTTTGTGCGGTAATTATGAAGGGGTAGATGAAAGAGTTTTGAATTATGTTGATGAAGAGATATCAATAGGAGATTATGTTTTAACTGGAGGAGAATTTGGTGCAATTATTTTAATGAATGTTTTGATAAGAATTTTACCCGGAGTTATTAAAAAAGAGTCTTATCTTCAAGATTCCCATCAAAAAGGTTTATTGAAATATCCTCAATACACTAAACCTCGAGAGTATCAAAATCATAAAGTTCCCTGAAATCCTTTTATCTGGCAATCATGCCAAAATTGTTCGATGGCGCAAAAAAGAAAGTTTAAAAAATACTTTTTTTAAGAGACCAGACTTATTTGATAAAATGAATTTAGATATAGAATCTCAAAAATTGTTAATAGAAATTAAAAAAGAAAAAAACATAAAGGAAAGATAAAAAAATGAATCTAAAGGGCCAACAATTGATTGATTCAATTAATATAAAAAATTTAAGAACCGTTCCTGATTTTAGACCAGGAGATACTGTAAAAGTTTTTGATAAAATTGAAGAAGGTAATAAAACAAGAATTCAAATTTTCGAAGGCATAGTTATTAGACGTAAAGGTAGTTCTATTTCTGAAACTTTTACTGTTAGAAAAGTATATTCAGGAGTAGGTGTAGAGCGTATTTTTCCTGTTCATTCTCCTTGTTATGAAAAAATAGAGATTGTACGTCGTGGTATAGCGCGTAGAGCTAAATTATACTATATTAGAAAATTATCAAATAAAGCTATTAAAATTAAAGAAAAAAAATAAAGATTTATTTTGTTTAATTTTAAATTATGTGAAAATAAAAGATATTATAAAATAATAAAAGGAGTTTTTTTGTGTTTTTATTTCAAGAATTGAAATGGCGAAATCTAATTAAAGATTTTAGTGATGAAAAACAAATAGAACAACTTTTAAATCAAGACAAGATTAGATTTTATGTAGGTTTTGATTTAACCGCTAATTCTTTAACTATTGGCCATTTAGTTCAAATTATAACTATTTTATTGTTACAAAAAAAAGGACATACTCCTTTTATTTTAATAGGTAGAGCTACTTCTTTAATAGGAGATCCGAAAGAAACGGAAGAAAGACGCTTATTAAATCATGAAAATATTCAAAAGAGTTTAATTGAAATAAAATCACAATTAACAAAAATATTTTCAAACAATAAAGTAACTTTTGTAGACAATTATGATTGGATATCTAAAATTAATATTATTGATTTTTTAAGAGAATACGGTAAACATTTTAATGTTAATTATATGATTTCTAAAGATAAGATAGCAAAAAGATTAGATAAAGGTATTTCTTATACTGAATTTTCTTATATGATTTTGCAAGCTTTAGATTTTTATTATTTATATAAAAACCATAATATTGTTTTGCAATTAGGTGGTTCTGATCAATGGGGTAATATTACATCTGGGTTAGATTTAATTAGAAAAAAAATTAATAGAAAAACAAATAATAAACATGAACAAAAACCTTTAGGCATGAGTCTGTCGCTTTTATTAGATAGTAAAGGATTTAAAATTGGCAAAAGTGAGAAAAATGCTGTTTGGTTAGACGAAAAACTAACAACACCTTATCAAATTTATCAATTTTTTTTTAATGTTAATGATCGTAATGTTATTAATTATTTAAAAATGTTAACTTTACTAGAGATTGAACAAATTTTAGAGTTAGAAAATCAAGTGAAAATATACCCTCATAAAAGATTAGCTCAACAAGAATTAGCAAAACAAGTTGTTTCTTTTGTCCACGGGCAAGAAAACTTCGAAGAATGTTATAGAGTGAATAATATTTTATTTCGTTCTGAATTAAAAAATATTAAAAAAGAAGATTTTGTTTTATTAAAAAAACATTTAGCGATAATAAATGTTCACAAACAAATTTCTTTAGTTGATGCTTTAGTTCGAAATCAAATAGCTGATTCAAAAAAACAAGCTAAAAGATTAATATTATCTAAGACTATCAAGATTAATAATAAATCTATTCAAGAAATTGATTATATTTTAACCCCTGATAAATGTTTATTTTTTAAATATATTTTATTAACAAAAAAAGATAAATTTCATTCTTTAATTATTTTTTAGTTTAAATAATTAAATTTTTTTGTTTTTTTATATTTTATTATTGTTTTTTTGTAAATATTTGAAAGGTGTATTTTTATAATTTAATTTGATGAATAAATTATATCGAGATTTAATAGTTAAACATTATCGTAATCCTTTGAATAAAGGTTTAGTGAAAGATAGCGAATCAATTCATTATTGCGTTATGCAAAAAAAAAATATGTCTTGTGGCGACGAAATTATTTTACAAGTAAAATTTGAGAATCAAAATATTACTGATATTAAATATGAAGTAAGAGGATGTGCTATTTTAATAGCTTCTGCTTCTTTATTGTCTTCGCATTTAAACAAAAATAATTTAACATTAGCTTTTCATAAAATACAAAATTTTTGTAATATGTTGCAAAATAAAGTTTTTAATCCGAGTCACTTAGATAAAGAATTACAAAGTTTGAAAGTAATTCAAAATTTCCCTGGTAAATTTATATGCGCTTCTATGCCTTGGCAATTATTATTACAAATGATAAAAAATCAGGTAAAAGACAAACAAATTTTGATTTAATTTTGAATATTTTCAATTTATATTGAAATTTGTAAATTTTCAAATTTAAATTATTTTTTTATTTTAGAGAATTTTTTCATTTAAATTTAATAGAAAAGGTATATTGGAATATTTGTCGTGGGTTTATGTTAAAAATAGTTAATCTTTATAAAAGTTTTGCAATAAATAAAAAAACTATTCCTATTTTAACAAAAATTAATTTAGATATCGCAGAAGGTAAAATTTTTGGTTTAGTAGGAGAAACTGGTTCTGGCAAGACTACTTTATTAAAAATAATGAATGGTTTGGAACAACCCGATATAAGAAAAGAGACTAAAATTGTCAAAAAATTTGATTATCAATCTAGCGGTATTATTTGGCAAAATTTTAATATTTTATCTAATTTAAATGTTTTCGATAATATTGCTTTGCCTTTAAAAATTAGGAATTATAATCCTGAAAATATTCAGCATAGAGTTTTAGAAGTTATAAATTTTGTAGGATTATCAGATTTTATTTACTCATATCCTAAACAACTTTCTGGAGGTCAAAAACAAAGAGTAGCTATTGCTAGAACTTTAGTTTATAAACCTAAAATTATTTTTTGTGACGAACCTACTTCATCTTTAGATGAAAAAATAGGCAAAAGTATTCTTCAATTATTTCATCAAATAAATAAAATAACAAAAACAACTATTGTTATTATTTCGCATGATAGTTCGGTTATAAAAACTTTATGCCATTCAGTTGCTATTTTGAATAAGGGTGAAATAGAAGAAATTATTGATTTAACACCTTCTTGTGATTTTAGATCATTATCTTATCAAGAAATTTTTGCAAAATAAATCAAATTATAATTTTTTTGCGAATATTTTTTATTTACAAAAATATAAATAAAACATAAGTTTTATTTTTTAAGCGTAAATTTTAATATTACAAAAAATAATAAAATATTTTTAGACAAGGTACTGGAAAAATTGATGTTTTGGTATAAAATTAAAAGAAAAAAATTATTTATTTCTTTTTTACTTTTATTTTGTTTTACAGTTGTTTATGGTTTGTTTTATTTTAGTGAAAAAAAATCAAATACTTTTAAAATAGCTACCGCTATACCTAGTATGAAAGATTTTTTGAATAGCCCTAATATTAAAGAGGAATTGAGAAAAGAAGGTTATGAAAATGTAGAGATAATTTCTTTATCAGATTTTGATCAACATAATAGATTATTGAAAAATGATGAAGTAATAGCTACATTAGATTCGCATTTACCTTATGTTTATTTTTTAAATCGAAACGATTCACCTTTTCAATTTGTTGTTGCGCAACCTGTTTATTGGGCTTATATAGGTTTATATAATGTTAAACAAGATAGACCAAATGAATATAAAATACATAATTCCCATGAGTTTGATTCAGTTATTAAAAAAATTAAAGAAGGTTCAAACAAAAAACCTATAAAGATTTTAATTTGTAATGAACCTCATCAAATTAATATTAGTTTACGTTTTTTAGAAAAACTCAAAATTATAGAAAGAAAAACTGGTCACGAAGATATAAATGAAAATATGAAAAATAGATGTTTTGATTTGACTGAGGATGATTTCGAAATTAATCCAAATATTATTCAAATATTTAAGTCAAAGGATAAAAGTCCAAAGGCTTTATCTGCGATGGTGCTTGAATTTAAAGATAAAAAAGATAGTAGCGATGATGAATATGATTTATTTATTAATTATCCTTCATTTGCTGGAGTTCAAAAAGAAGAAATAGATGTTATTAAAACATTAAAAAAACCTGAGAATAATGATTATAATATAGCTTATACGATTTCATTAATAACAAAAAAAGAAAATGAAGAAAATGATTTTATAATAAAATTAAAAAAGATTTTACAAAAAGATAAGTCAATTGAAGAATTACAAAGTAAAATAACAGGTTTAGTGATTCCAAAAGATGAAAAAGAAAAAATAGCTAGATTTATTAATACTAAATTTGCTTAATGCTGATAAAGGCGGGTCGGAGGAAATAAATCTCATTATATGAAAAATTTTTTTTCTTATTTTTATCGTATTTGGAATGTTTTAAAATATTCTCCATCTAATGGAAATTATTTATTATTGCAAGGTTTTATCGAAACTGTAAAGTTAACTTTTTTATCTTGTTTTATTTCTAGTGTTTTAGGTTTTTTATTAGCTGTATATTTATATTTATTAAAACTCCAAAAAAAAAATAAAATTTATTTTATTATAAATGTTTTTATTAATATTATTCTGTCTACTCCATATTTGATGTTAATCATTTTAATAATTAATCATTTCTTAGGTCCTAATTTTAGATGTTATTATGGTTTTAAAGCGGCTTTCTTTTGCTTAAGTTTTATTTTAATTTTTGTTTTCGCTCGTAATTGTGAACATATATTTTCGCAAATTAACCCTGAACTTTATCAAACAGCTTATACTTTAGGAGCTAATAAAAAACAATTTATTCAATATTTTTTATTAACGGAAGCTAGAGCTTTTATAGTTGTAAAATTAATTTCTCTTTTTATATCTTCGTTAGCTTATTCCAGTGTTTTACATATTGTAGGTCAAGGCGGTTTAAGTAATATAATTTATATATATGGTTGGAATAATTCTAATATTAATTTTAAACAATCAGGTTTCGAAGAAATAGATTTAATTTTAGTATCTATTATAATCATATTTTTACTGGTTCAGATAGTAAATTTAATTGGTAATTTTATTATCCGTAAATTAGATAAAACGAGATAAAATAATAATATTTTAAAAATATATATTATTTTATCTCGTTTTTTTTTAATTATAAATATTTTGAATTAAAAACTAATTAAATTTTAATTGTTGTTTTAATTTTACATAAAAATATATTTTGATTATATTTCGAAATTATGTGTTGAATAATTTATGGAGTTTTGTAGTTTCCTCCCACTTCAATCAAATAAAATAAAAATAATTTTGTTTTAAATTTCGATCAATCAATAGTTGCTTTGATATTTAAATTTAATATTAAAAAATAAAAAAATTTTATTATACTTCTTTTTATAATAATCACTAATTGTTTTTTTCAATTGTTTTATATGTTCAATATTTAAATTATCTATATTTTCTATTATTTCTTTTATATTAATTTTCATTTGATTATTATATTCGAATACGATTTCATAATTTTTATTTTCTGCGTTTTCTAAAATATTTACGCACATTTGTTCTAATTTATTTTTATGGTAATCTAAATATATTTCTTGTTTTATAGGTTCCCAATGTCTATTGGTTTCTTCTTTATAAAGATCTATTGTATTACAACCACAACAAACAGCCGCAGAAATTTTGAAAAAAAGTAATATAGTTTCGATAAATGAATTCATATTTTAGAATTATCCTTTCATTATTAAAAATAATTATATAACATTATTTATTCCTTATTCGAGGTAATTATGTAGAAGGATTTTAGTTTAAATAAGGAATTTTTTTATATTTTACTTAACGTCTTTACATTTCAAAATAATTTTGTTCTTTTGTATTTTTTTACATTTGTATTTAATAGTTCAAAATTATAAATTAAAAGAATAAAAAAAATAAAAAATAAGTGAATTCTAAAAATAATTTTTAAAAAAATCAAATTCTTTTTAATTGTATTATTTTACTATAAAATAGAAGATTAACAAATTATTTTGATAAGCTAACGTTAAGGAAAATAATATAAATATTTTAAAATAATTTTCAAAAATAAAAATAAATTTTTATAAAAAATTTCAATTATCCATTTTTTATAATTTAATCCTATTATAATAATTTATTTAATTATTTAATAATTAATTTTTATTTTTTTAATTAATTTTTAATTAAAATTAAAAATTATTTTAATTTCAACTTTATATTTTATAAAAAAATTACACATTTTTTTATCAATTTTATATATTTTAATATAATTTATTTATAATTAAAAATGAATTATTTTTTTATTAATTATTTTTTTTAAATTAATTATATTTATTGTTTATATCAAAATTTTTATATATTTTACTAAATATGAAGAAATTATGCTTAAAGGACTGAATTAATATATGTCTTCTTATTTATTTAAAATTATCCCTTCTAATTTTTTTCAATTATTATCTTCTGTTAATAAAGATATTTATATTGACTGTCTTTTGCTTTTAGAAAAATTAGCTGATGAAGATGATGATTTTAATATTAAAAAAAATATAGCTTTGAATAGTTTAGAGAAATATTTTGTAGAAAAAAATCGGATTTTATTTCAAGAAGAAATAAATAAACAAGACTTTGTTACTGATAATCGTCAAAAAGCTTCTCAAGTCCTGGCTTCTTTATATAAACATGGTTGGATAGGCGAAGAAAAAATTAGCTATAATATCACTAATATTCATTTTTTTGATTATAGTTTAGAAATGATTTATTTTTTTAAAAAAAATATTTATCAAGCGAAACCAGAGTCTATCGGAAATATTTATAGTGTTTATTCTCTTTTAAAATCTTTTTTAGTAGAAAAAAATTATACTTCTTTTCAAGAATCTCTTTTAAAAACTAAAAGTCTTTTAGTAAAATTAAAAATTTTAAAAACTATTATTTTTCGTTTTTATAATCAATTAATTAATCTTAATTTTAATTATAATTTACAAAATGTTTTAGAGCAATTGTTGTTTGATTATAAGAAAAATTTTTTTGATTCTTCTTATTTTATTTTAAAAACAACTGATAATTTTTTGAAATATTGTATTCAAATTAATTTGTTTCTTAAAGAAATAGAAACTAATCCTATTTATTTTCAAGAAATGAATAATCAATTAAAAAAAATTAATAAAAATTCTTCACAAATGAATATTAATTTGATTAAGAATCAAATTCAAGAAATTAAAACAAATTTAATATCAACTGATAAATTAATTAATATTATAGATCAAAAAAATGAACAATATTTAGAAACCGCTTGTGCTAAAATTTTATTTTTTGATAATCAAAAAAAAAATACTGAAAATCTTTTGAACTATTTTATTCAATTGATTTTAAATGAAAAAATAGATGCTTCATCTTTTATTAATTTATGGAATATTAAAAATTTAGATGATTTATCTTTTTATAAACCAAGAGTAAAGAAACTAGAAATAATGACTTCTATGTTGGATGTGATTCCTGAAGATATAGAATTAAATCTGAAAGAAAAGAAAAAATCTATTTTAGAACAAAAAGATTTTTTAACTCATAAGAATATTAATTTATTTGTGAAGGAATGTTTAAATCAAAAACAAACTTTGAAAGCATCAGAAATCATTTTAAAAACAAATCATGACATGACTCGGCTTATTTTAATTTATATTTATGCTAGATCAAATACTTATGATAATGTATATCAAATTAAAAAGTTAAATGTAAAAGTGAATTCTTATAATTTTTCTTTTTTGGATTTTTTAATTTTTAAAAAATCAAATTAATTTTAATTTCTAAAATTAATAATTTGAATATATACTTATGATGGTTTTAGAAAGAAAAATAATATTATATTTTAGGTTTTGCATTATAAAAAAATAAAAAAAGATTAGAAAGAAATGTTTGGATGTATTTTCAGATAAAAAAGATTAATAAATATTTTTTAATTTTTTTTATATTTTGTTTTTGTTTTAATCATAGTATTTCTAAAATATATGGCATTGGTTGTTGGCCTAATTGTTTGTCTTTTTGCTTTAAAATAAAAGAGGATTTACCAAATGTTACACAAAAAGAAGAAAATATTTGGAGCGATAAACTTGTGGCTAAATATAACGATAGTCAAAATAATAAAAAAGCAGTTATTTATAATTATGATTCTCATTTGAATCTTATAGAAAAAGAAGATATAGAGCAAAATAAATTTTATAAATATAAATATAATGAAAAAAATCAAATTATGTTGAGATTTATTTCAAATGAAAGAATTATTCTCGATCAATATGATAATTTTGATATATATGAATATAATGATCAAAATCAAATCATTAATATAAGAAATAATGAAGGAAAAATTAAATTTCAATATAAATATAATGATAAAGGTCAAAAGATTCAAAAAATTAAATTTGTATCACATAAATGTGGTCGTTGTATTCAAAGAAAAATTTTTCATTATAAATACAATGATTTAGGACAAAAAATTTATTATTCTGATATTTGTTATAAACAAAATGCATATTTTAAATCGTATAATACGAAAACAAAGAATTTTGTTTTATTCACTTATAAATATAATGATAAAGGTCAAAGAATTCAAAAAACAAATCATCAAAATTATAATATTTATTCATATAAATATTATAATTTTTATTCAAAATGAGTCATTTAGTTATTTATTTGTTTTAATCACTTAAAATGGTATAAATTATAAATTTAAAATTGAATTGTTATAAATTAGCAATTCAATTTTTTTATATATCGGGTTAAATTATTATTTTTATTTATATTTGCCTAAGGGGATATGAATCATGAAAATTTTTATTTTTTTAATATAAAATTGAAATTTATTCAGTTATAATAATTGTTATATGTTATATAATTATTGATATTGAATAAAATTAAATTATTTTGATTATAAATTGTTTCAATAGTAAATAATTTATTAAACTAGGTAAATATGATAATGAATATAAAATCTATTTTTAAAAAAAGTATTACTGATTTAAAATATCGTCCACTTCCCTTATTACCAGAAATTTTTTTGATCGGAAGAAGTAATGTTGGTAAGAGCTCTTTTATTAATTTTTTAGTGAATAAAAAAAAAATAGCTTTAGTTTCGAAAACGCCAGGAAAAACACTTACTTTAAATTATTTTTTATTGAATGATTCTTTTTATTTGGTAGATTCTCCTGGTTATGGTTATATGAAAAAAAGTTTCCAAATTAAAGAAAATGTTATCCAAATGATGAACAAATTTTTACAAAATAATTTAAATATTAAAATAATTTTTCATTTTATAGATTTTAAAGTAGGTCCAACTTCATTGGATTTAGAAATATATCAAATATTAAAACAATATAATTTTAATCCTATTTTAATTTTGAATAAAAAAGATAAAGTTTTAATTAATAAGATAAAATATAGATTAGAACAAATAAAAAAAATTTTTAATAAATTATGTTATAAAGAAATACCAATGTATTTACTTTCTTGTAAGTCCCGAGAAGGATTAGATAATATTATGGATTTAATTTATGCCACGATATAATAAGTATAAATTGTTATTTTTGTATTTATAAATAATTATAATTGATTTTTTTGTATTTTTATTTGGATTTTTTTATATAAAAAGAAATTGTATTATTGTGAATAACACATATTTAGGATGAACAAAATATATTTATGAAATCAAAATATTCTTTTCAATTGGTAGAAAAAAAAAGATATCAAACTTGGTTAGACAAAAATTATTTTCAAACTATAAATGATTTGAATAAAAAAACTTTTACTATTGTGATACCGCCTCCTAATATTACAGGTAAATTGCATTTAGGACATGCATGGAATAATGTTTTACAAGACATTTTGGTTCGACATAAGAAAATGTTAGGTTATGATATTCTTTTTTTACCTGGAATGGATCACGCGGGTATAGCTACTCAAAATAAAATTAAACAAAAGTTAAGAGAAGAAGGCTTTACAGATCAGATATTAAATAAAGAGATTTTTTTGAAATATGCCGCTTTATGGCGAGAAGATTATTCTAAAATGATTCGTGAGCAATGGGCTTCTCTGGGTTTATTTTTAGATTATAAATATGAAAAATTTACTTTAGATCCTTCTTTAACTGAAACAGTAGAAAAAGTTTTTATTAAATTATATGAAGATAACTTAATTTATCGTGATTATAAAATTATTAATTGGGACCCTTTTATTAAAACAACTTTATCTAATATAGAAGTTAATTATAAAGAAGTTAAAGGGAAACTTTTTTATTTAAAATATTTTTTATCTCACGATTCTAATTTATTTTTAGAAGTCGCTACTACAAGGCCTGAGACCATTTTTTCTGATCAAGCTTTAGCTGTTAATCCTAAAGATTCGAGATATCAACATTTGATGGGTAAAAAAGTTTTGGTGCCATTCACTAATTCTTGTATTCCTATTATTAGCGATAATTGTGTTGATATGAAGTTTGGAACTGGAGTAGTAAAAATAACTCCTGCACATAGTGAGATTGATTTTCAAATAGGTAAAAAAAATAATTTAAAATTGATTTTGTGTATCAATGAAAATGGTACCATGAATGAAAAAGCTCAAAAATATCAAAATTTGAGTATTTTAGATTGTCGTCGATTATTAATAGATGATTTAACAAAGTTAAATTTAGTGTCTATGATAAAAGATTATAATCATAGTATAGGTTTTTCAAGTATTTCAGGATATATGATAGAACCGAGATTATCTTTACAATGGTTTATTAAAATGAAAGATTTATCTGCTTTTGCATTAAATAAACATAAAATTAATTTTTTTCCTCAAAGATTTTTGAAAATTTTTAATAATTGGTTAGAAAATGTTGAAGATTGGTGTATTTCTAGACAATTATGGTGGGGTCATTTCATTCCTGTTTGGTATAAAGATGATGAAATCAAAGTTCAAAGAGAGAATCCAGGTAATGGTTTTATTCAAGATCCAGATGTTTTAGATACTTGGTTTTCTTCATCTCTATGGCCTCTTAGTACTTTAGGATGGCCTTGGCAAAAAGATTCTTCGTTAAAAAGTCGTTTTCCTGTGGATGTTTTAGTTACTGGTTATGATATTTTAACTTTTTGGGTAACTAAAATGGTAATACAAAGTTTTTATTTAACGAAACAAAAACCTTTTCAAAATGTTTTATTGCATGGTTTAATTCGAGATTCTCAAGGACAAAAAATGTCTAAATCTAAAGGAAACGGTATAGAACCTCGAGATATTATTCAGAAATACGGTATAGATGCTTTGAGGTGGTTTTTAACTACAAGCGTGGCTAATGGTTCTGATTTATGTTATGATGAAACTAAAATCATGAATAGTTGGAATTTTATTAATAAAATTTGGAATATAAGTCGTTTCGCAAAAATAAATCTTCAAATTTTAGATCAAAATTTTCAAGAAGAATTTTTATTATTACCTGAAAAAGCTTTATTATGTCAATTTTCTCAATTAATTCAAAAAGTTGATTCGTTATATCAACAATATGAATTCCATATAATAGGAGAATTGTTGTATCATTTTATTTGGGAAGATTTTGGTAATTGGTTTTTAGAATTTTTGAAAATTTTCTTAAAAGAACAAAAAGAAAAATATTTAAACACTCAGAAAGTTTTATTTTTTGTCTTGACAAATATTTTAAAATTATTGCATCCTTTCATTCCTTTTGTTACTGATGCTATTTATGAAGAATTAACCTTAGGTAAATCTATTATTCATGATTCGTGGCCTAATATTAATTATTTTAATGAAAAAGCTTTAGAAGACTTTCAAAATTTAAAAAATTTAATTGTGAAATTTCGTAATTGGAAACAATCTTATCAAATTAACAAAAAGAATTTAAAATTATATATTAGTGTTCCTTTTCAGAAAAAAAAAGATTTACAGATTTTTAATTCTATTTTAGTTACTTTTTTTCAAGTAAGTCAAATAGAAGTTAGTGATAATTTGTATTTTAAAGATTATTTTTGTTTATTTTCTGAAAAAGATATATCTATTTTGATAGAACAAAAATTTTGGAATCAAATTAATAATTTAGAAATAAAAAATAATTTGATTAAACAAGAAGAACTTCTTTTAAAAGAAATCCAAAGAAGCGAAAAAATTTTAAGTAATAAATCTTTTATGTCAAAAGCTCATCCTAACAAGATTCAAGAGGAAAAAGAAAAATATCAAAAATATTTAAATAAGTTGAATAAATTAAAACAAAATAATAAAAAATAAAAAAAATTTTAATGAAGAAATATAAGTTATGTTTATAAATAAAAATATTCATTTTACAGTTTGGAAAACTGCGGCAAAACCTAAAGCTAATATCATTTTTACTCATGGATTAGGCGAAAGTAGTCGAGATTATTCTGATTATTTAGGAAGCGTTTTTAATAGTGCTGATTATAATATTTTATTGTATGATGTGAGAGGACATGGAAAAAGTATCGGAAATAAAGGTGATATTTCTAATTTTCATGTTTGGATAGACGATTTAAAAACTATTATTGATTTTGTGAGAAAACAAAATAATTTAAAGATTTTTTTAATAGGTCATAGTATGGGCGGGATTATTACTCAGAATTATGTAGTTAAATATGGAGATGTGGATGGCGTTGTTATCAGTTCAGCTCCAGTTTTTATACCTTCTCATTTAAATAAATATTTAAAGTATCCTTTGTATTTGTTTAATTTTAAAAAAAAGAAACTTAATTTTAATTCTTCTAAAATCGTTAATTCATTTGTTAGATATCCTAACAATCCTTATAGATTAGAATACGTAACTTCGCGTTTGTTACGTAATTTGTTATTTTTAAGTTTACGTTACCTCAAACAAAAATTATATCTTTATAATTTACCTGTTTTATTTTTATATGGTTTAGAAGATCAAATAGTATCTTATCGTAATGGTGTTTTTTTATTTAATAATGTTTTGTCAAAAGATAAAAAAATTAAAATATATAATAAAACTTATCATAATTTATTTCATGATATAGAATCGGAAAAAATTTTGAGTAATATAATTGAATGGTTAGATAAAAGAATTTCATAATTTACTTATTTTTTTCTATATTTTTATTTATGATAATTAAATAAAAATTGATTATAATTAAAATATTTATAAAATAAAATTTTTGAAAGAAAATATTTTTTTATATTTTCGAATTTTATTTTTTTCAAAAAGAGGTAATCAGATAATAATATGAATAATAATAATGTTTTACAAGATATTTTAAAAATAAGTAGTTTGACTTCAGAAGAGGTTTTAAAATATTTTGATACAAGCTCAAAAGGCTTAAATATTGAAGAAGTAAAAAAAAGACATTTGATCCATGGTTTAAATGTTATGAAATCAAATAAAAATTTAAATGTTATTAAGCAATTTATTAAACAATTTACTTCTATGTTTGCTATTTTATTATTAATATCAGGTTTTTTAGCTTTTTCTATTAATGAAACTGCTGTAGGAATTGCTATTTTAACAGTTGTAATTGTTAATGGTTTTTTTTCTTTTTTTCAAGAACGTAAAGCTAGTAAGATTTTATCTTCTTTAGGCGATATGATTTCTAATAAAATTCAAGTTTATCGCGATGGTGAAGCGAAATTTATTGATGTAACGGAATTAACCATTGGTGATGTAATTTTTTTAGATATGGGAACTAATATTCCTGCTGATGCAAGATTAATAGAGACTAATAATTTTTATGTAGATAATTCTATGTTAACTGGCGAAACAATTCATTTAAATAGGACT
The DNA here is from genome assembly GCF_978563805.1 of Brinjal little leaf phytoplasma. Taxonomy (NCBI): domain Bacteria; kingdom Bacillati; phylum Mycoplasmatota; class Mollicutes; order Acholeplasmatales; family Acholeplasmataceae; genus Candidatus Phytoplasma; species Brinjal little leaf phytoplasma. Next base: position 3,151 of record NZ_CEAFKD010000002.1, on the reverse strand, counting down.
TGTGGCCCTAATATTGATAATATTGAAGTTATTTCTGAAATACCAAATTTAGTATATGCAGGAACAACAGTAGTCCAAGGCAGTGCTAAAGCTGTTATTTATTCTATAGCTAATAATACTCAAATTGGAGAAGTTTCAAATTTAGTACAAAATATTGATAAAGGTTTAAGCACTCTTGAAAAAGAAATTCATAAAGTTATTATAATAATCAGTATAATCGCTTCGTCTTTAGCTTTATTTGTTTTTTTAATTTGTTTATGGCGTTATGGCACTAGTAGTGATTCTGTGAAATCTAATTTTGAGATTTTCAAAGCATCTATTACTGTTGCTTTGGGAATGTTGGTTGCAAATATTCCAGAAGGTTTATTGCCTACTATTAATTTGAGTTTGGCAATCGGTTCTCAAAGAATGGCGAAACAAAAAGCTTTAATTAAAAAGTTATTTTCTGTTGAAACGTTGAATTCTACTACTGTTATTTGTACAGATAAAACAGGTACTTTGACAGAAAATAAAATAACTTGTAATAAAATATTATTTCCTGGTGGGTTTGTTGATATTACAGGTAATGGCTTGAATAAAGAGGGGGAATTTAAAAATTTTGATAAACAAAAAAATGATAAGATTTTAAGCAAAATATTTATCGCCTCTATACTTTGTTCTGAAGCAAATTTGATTGATGATTCTGTAAATAAAAAAGATTTCCAAATAATAGGTAGTCCTACTGAAGGATCTTTTTTGATTGCTGCTAAAAAATATGGTCTTGATATTCAAACTATTAGAAATAATTTTGTTGTAGAAAAAATGATTCCTTTTTCGTCTGAAATAAAAAAAATGAGTGTTTTAGTCAAAAATTTATCTCAAGAAAATTATGATATTAATGAAAGATATGTATTTATTAAAGGCGCGCCTAGCATTTTATTAAAAGATTGTAAGTTTCAGTATAAAAATAAACAAGTAGTTGAATTTACTCAACAAGAAAAAGAATTTTTTATTAAACGTAATGAAGAATTATCTAGTCAAGGTTATCGTTTATTAGCTATCACTTATAAAAAATTAGAACCTAATCAAGAAATATATGAAGAAAAAGATATTGTTTTTTTAGGTTTTATAGTAAATTATGATCCCCCTAAAGTTGAAGTACGTGATGCAATTGATAAATTATATAAAGCTGGTTTAAAAGTTACTGTTATTACCGGTGATTACGGTCCAACAGCTGTAGCAATTGGCAAACAAGTAGGTATTATTAAAGATGAACAATATTTAAATATAGACGGCTTACAAATGGATAAAATGTCTCAAGAGGAATTGCAAAATATTTTAAAAATTCCTAAGCCTATCTTATTTTCTCGCACAACTCCTAAACATAAATTAAGAATTATACAAGCTTATCGTTCTAATGGAGAAGTGGTAGGTGTTATAGGCGATGGAGTTAATGATATTTTAGCCATGAAAGCCGCTCATATTGGTATTGCTATGGGTAAATCTGGTAAAGATGTTGCTCGTAATACAGCTGATATGATTTTATTAGATGATAATTTTTCTACTATTCCAAAAGCACTTTTAGAAGCTCGTGGTATCTACGATAATATTAAAAAATTTATAACTTACGTTTTTAGCTCTAATATTCCTCAAATTTTTCCTGTTATTTTTATGGCTATGTTTGGAGTGCCGCTTTATTTAACTGTTATGCAAATTTTAGCTATAGATTTAATAACTGATTTAATTCCAGCTATAGCTTTAGGAGCGGAAGAAGCTCAAAGTAGTTTGTTAGACAAAAAACCTATTACTAAACATGATCGTTTATTAGATAAAAAATTATTGAAAAGAGGTTATGGTTTTTTAGGCTTAATTGAAGGCACTTTAGCTTTAATTTTCTTTTTATGTTATTTTCATTATTCAAGTGGTCAAAATATAATTTCTTTTGCACAAAATTGTAAATTTACAAATTTAATAGATTTTGAACATTTTAAATTAGCCTCTACTATGGCTTTTGGAGCCGTTATCTTCACTCAAATAGGTAATGTTTTTGCTTGTAGATCTGATAAATTTTATTTTTGGCAAACCTCTAAAAAAAAGAATATTCTTTTGTATTTTGGTATTTTATGTGAATTAATTTTATTTATTTTTATTTCACAAATTCCAGTCTTGAACAATTTTTTTGGAACAGTCAGAATACCATTTAAAAATTATATCGTGTTGTCTTCATGTATTTTTATAATATTATTTTTTGATTTTATTTATAAATTTATTAATAATAAAAAGAAATTACAAAAAAATTAAACTTAAAAAAAAGTTTAATTTTTTTCTTTTTTAATAAAATATTATTAAGATGATAATATTTTATTAAAAAAAATTATTATAAAGATTTTTAATTATTGAAATAAAGGAAAATGTTGAAAATAATGAAACTTATTGTTGGTTTAGGTAATCCAGGTTTAATTTATGATAATACTCCTCATAATATAGGCTTTATGATGATTGATTATTTTTTAGATTATTTGAAAAAAAATGTAAAAATAAAATTTACAAAAGAATCATCAAGTTTAGTTTATAAATGTCAAATAAATGAAAAAGAAATTATATTATTAAAACCACAAACTTATATGAATTTGTCTGGAGCAGCTATAAAAAATATTATGCAAAAATATAAAATCAATATAGAGGATATTTTGGTTTTATATGATGATATTTATTTAAAAGCTGGTTGTTTTAAACTAAAAAATAAAATTGGTCATGGTGGCCATAATGGTATAAAAAATATTATAGAAGTTTTAAAAACTAATAAATTTAAAAGATTAAAGATAGGTGTAGGTCGTGATTCTTCGAAATCTTTAAATGAATATGTTTTGAGTCCTTTTGAATTAATAATTAAAAAGTCAATTTTGGATAAATTTCCTTTATTTGGAGATATATTAATGTATTTTATTAAAGATTTGGCTATAGATAAAATTTTAAATTTTGTAAAAATAAAATAATAATAATTTTTTTAAAATTATTTTTTATATGTTATAATAATGTGTTGCTAATTTTAAGAATTAATTTTTTTATTTATATCTTATGATTAAACTTATTTCTTTGAAAACTGAAGATGATATTTTAAACGATTAAATAATTTTAATTCAATAAAAATTATTAAATATATTTATATATG